>NZ_DJBA01000037.1:0-21955 GCF_002435615.1 Clostridium sp. UBA5988
TTTTTCTATGAATAATTCAGGTAAATATTATATATTTAATTTTCCTTCATATAGCTCTTTATTTAATAGGTAGAGAGATTTATAAGAATAAAGATTTTATAAGTAAAGGATATTAGTATAATGGATAATTTAAAATCATTTAAAAATATATTAAAGTTAGATTTGATTCATGGATTTAATTTTTATAAGAAAAAACTCATATTATTTTTAGTTATCATGCTTATTTTGAATATAGGATATATAGGAACTATAAATAATTACAATGGAAACTTAATGGATTTATTTTTCACTATATATAAAGATTTACGGTTTAATGAAATATCACTAGATATTCCTATAAATTGGTTAATTATAAATGTTTTTTTAGTATTCATTTTAGGAGATTTTATTAGTGAAAATATTAAAAGAGATTCCAACTATATTTTACTTAGAAGCAAAAAAATTTTTTTATACTGGATATCAAAGTGTACTTGGATTGTTATAAATGTGATTTTTGTATATTTAGTACTAATGGGTTTAACCTATTTATTAGGGGGAGCAGCTTTAGGATTTAGTTTAGGAAATAGTAGCTTAATAGATAATGAATTAGCTATTAAAGTACCCCATTTTACTATTCTTATGTCAATGATTACAACATATATATTAACATCCATAGCGTTGGTATTTATGCAATGTACACTATCAATAGTAGTAAATTCTAGATATTGTTTTTTTATAACAACTGTAATTTTAATAATGTCTATAGTATCTAAAAATAAATTTCTTATAGGAATTCATTCTATGGTTTTAAGACATAATTATTTTAATATTGAAATTGGGTTATCAATAACATTTTCAATTATCTATACAATATTGATAAGTGTTATATTGATGATTTTGGGATATAAATTATTAAAACATAAAGATTTTATATAATAATGAGGTGTATTTATGAATGAAAATTATTATTTAAAGGTAGAAAATCTATCTAAAGAAATAAAGAATACAAGAATTCTTAATAATATAAATTTAAACCTTAATAAAGGAAAAATATACGGATTTAGAGGGAAAAATGGTTCAGGAAAAACTATGTTATTTAGAGCTTTGTGCGGGTTGATAAAGCCCACAGAGGGAAGAGTAGAAATTGATGGACAAGTATTAGGAGAGAATATTTCATTTCCTGAAAGTGTGGGGGTTGTTATTGAATATCCTGGTTTTTTACCAAACTTAAGCGGCTATGAAAATCTTAAGCTTATTTCTGAAATTAATAATAAAGTAGGAGCTAAGGAAATTAAAGAAATTATATCAGCTGTAGGATTAGATCCAGAGGATAAGAAGAAGTTTAAAAAATACTCTTTAGGTATGAAACAACGCCTAGGAATAGCACAGGCCCTAATGGAAAATCCAGAGCTAATAATATTGGATGAACCTACCAACGCATTAGATTCAGATGCAGTATTATTGATTAAAGAATTACTTATCAACATGAAAAATAATAATAAGTTAATTTTATTAGCAAGTCATGATAAAGAGGAATTAGAGGTTTTATCAGATGAAATTTTTTATATAGAAAATGGTTCTATTGTTAATCATGAAATATTAAGGGAGGAGCAGTAATGAAAAAAAGTAAAATAGCAATATTTTTATTAATTACTATTCTATTAATATTTGGATATCGCTATTATAAGGTTAATCAGAATGTTCCTTTAAAATATACAATGGAATATTACAAAAATGGAACTCATGCAGATTGTGAAGGTCTTGAAATAAAGATACTTTCAACAGAAACTAGAAAGTCTGATGCAACAAATCAAGTTGGAACAGAGTATATAGAACTTGTAGTGAACTCAGAAATTGTGAACACCACCTCTGAGGTTAAGGATGCTATTACTTTTCAAGAATCTGCAATAGTAATGGATTATTATAGTACCTATGCAGGTCCTGCAAAGCTATCTGAGGGGGATTTAAGAAATGTTCAACCAGGAGAAAAACTATTAGTTACACAGGTGTATACTCTTGAAAAGGAAGTATATGAAAAAGGAAAAGATAATGTGTATATGTATTTAGGAGAAAAGCTATACCCTAATGAAACAAAGGAAAAATTTTATGAAGGCATTAGATATAGAAAGGCACTAAAGGTTTAGGGGGGAAATATGAATAAAAAATCTAAAGGTTATATAATAGCAATAGTATTAACAATAATAGCGGTATCCCTTGTGGTATATGAAATTAAATCAAATAGAGTTAATCTTAGCATTTTTAATAAGGAAGAAGAAGTTTCACCATGGAAAGAAGAAGTTATATCATGGGAAGAGGAAAAGAAAGCAAGTAATGATAACAAGGAAGTAAAATTATCACAAGAAGATGAAGAGCTGTTAAAGAAAGAGCCTACAGGTGAAAAAATATTAAAAAGTATCAATTCTCCTGATAAGGAAGAGATACATTATAAAATGATAAATGCTGTAGACAATTTTAAGACATGTAAGGGAGAGTTTATTGAAGAAGGTTCCATGGGAAACTCTCGTATGAAATGCACCTTTGCAGTTGATACAGAAAATAAAACTTCTGTAAGTATAGATGATTCGGAAGGAAAAGAGCCTGTAACTTTAATTTATCATGATGATAAAAGAAAAGTTTTTGATGATAATGATAAAATCTATAGAGAATTTGAGGAAATTCAAAATAAGAGAAAACCTACAATAGTAAGACCAATTAGATTATATTTAAAACCAGATCTAAAGAGAGCAGACCTTGGGTATTTAGGGATAAGCCACTATATTATTTCTGCAGATGCGATTTCTACATATCTATTTATTTATGAAGATTGGGATTATACAGAGTCAACTTTTTTAGAAAGAGATGTATATAAGCTAGAAGGAGTAATTGATCCAGGACTATCTAATATGGCACAGGGTAAGTTTTCTTTATTTATGGATAAGGAAACTGGAATAATACTTCAATTTCTATCCTTTGATGATAATGGAAATGTCAAATACAAATTAGAATGTACTAGTTTGGAAGTAAATATTCCAATAGATGAAAGTGTATATAATAAAGATGTTTCTGAATATACTAGAAAATGATAAATTACAATACAAATTGAGGTATGAAAATGAAAAAAGTAGTGAAAGCTCTGAGAAGATGAAATTCTCAGAGCTTTGATTATTTATTTTTACTTTCATGTATTGAATTTATACTTTTAAGTAAAGTTAATGATATATAGTATAATTTATGTTAAAATTTTAAGTATAATATAAAAAATATAATGTTTTTACATAGTTATTATAAAAATTATGTTAAAGAACATAAAAATAAGGCTATAATTAGCTAAATATGGGGGTAAAAATCTATGAAGAAGAGAATTTTAGCATTACTACTTGTAACTACAATGGCAATTGCAATGGTAGGCTGTGGTGTAAAGGACTCAGACCATGGAGATAAGGCAGAAAAGAAAACAGAAAGTAACGGGGGAGAGATGTCTTCACAAAAAAATTTGTTTGATGTAGAAGTAACATTGCCTGCAGCTTTTTTTAAAGATAGTGACAAGTCTACTATAGAGACAGAAGCAAAAGCAAAAGGGGTACATGAAGTTAAAGTCAATGAAGACGGTTCTGTAACCTACATTATGGATAAGAAAACTCATAAAGAGTTATTAGCAAGTATGAAACAGGCAGTAGACGACAGTATTAAGGAGACTTTAGCTGATAAAGAAAATTATCCTTCTTTTGCAGAGATAAAATATAATGATGATTTGACACAATTTGATATTATGGTTGATAAAGCATCCTATGGTGGACTTCAACCTTTTGTAGCAGTAGGATTTTATATGTCTGGAAATATGTATCAAGCTATGAATGGAAAATCTTTTGATACAGCAAAAACCATAGTGAACTTTAAAGATAAAGCTACAGGAGAAGTTATTGAAAGTGGGGATTCTTCAGCGCTAGGTAAGGGCGGAGAATAGGTTATAAATTTAAAGGGGAGTTACATTTATATATGAAGAGTAGATATTGAAGGAATAAAAATAATAGGGGTTTTCTTAAAGTAAAATAACTTAAATAAATGGTGAGCATGCACTTATATAAAAGTACATACTCACCATTTTTGATAGGATTAGTGATATATTATAGTTTACATAGTAACTTTATATATAAAAAATATAAAGGCAAGGGTTATGATAGTAGTAAGTATACAAATTGTATAGCCTATTTTTTTAGAATTTTTCTTATAAATATAGTCTAAACCATCTAAAAATCCAAGTGTAGCAGCTGTGATTAAACTGAATATAGATACTATCCTAAAGGTAATATCATTTTTATTAGAGGAATAATAAACCATGTAAAATAAATAAAAAAGTGACATGAGAGATACAGTAGTTAGTAATGTCTTAAATTTCTTCATAGTGCCTCCTGAGTTTTATATTCTTTGAAGTTTTAATAATTATTTCTAGATTATATATAAAGTATATACTAATAAGTAATAATTTTGAAGGGGAGGTATAATTGGTTATTGGATATATTAAATAGTTAAAGGATTAGAGTTATTCAACTAGAGGTAAATGAATAAGTAGAAGAAGTATACACAATATAAGAATGTATATTCGTATAAATTCTTTTTAGTTGGAAATAATAAGTAATATAAACAACTAGAAAGAGGAGATAATTATGGATTATAATAAAGTAGAGGATGCTGTATTAAAAAAAGCAATGGAATTTTTTAAAGATAATGCCGTAAGTTTCTTTGGCATTGATACAAGAATAATAGCTTCAGCAGAAACAGAGATAAAAAATATTGATATTAAAACTAATTATACTGATTATCTATTCTACACAGAAGATGGGGGATATCTACATTTTGAATTTCAAACCACAAATAAAAAGGATGATTTAAAAAGATTTTTATATTATGATGTATCATTATTTTATAAAGAGGGAAGAAAAGTAAGAACACTTGTTATATATTCTTCAGGAATAGAAAATGTAGAAACATACATAGATGCAGGAACTATAAAATATGATATAGAAGCTTTTTATATGAAAAACTTAAATGGTGATGAAAAACTAGAGTATTTAAGAGAAAAAATATCAAAAGGTGAAAAATTAACAGGAGAAGATATATTAACTTTAACATTCTTACCACTAATGAGGAGCAAGAAAAATAAAAGTGATGTGACAATTGAAAGTATAGAGCTAGCAGAAAGAATACCGGAAAGTAATGAAAAACTTCAGTGTTTAACTTTATTATATGCTTTGTTCGATAAATTTGGAGATGAAATATCAAAGAAAAAGTTTAAGGAGGTAGTAACAATGACAGAAATAGGTAAAATGATAAGAGAAGAAGGGATAAAGGAAGGAATAAAAGAAGGAAAAGCAAAAGGAATAGAGGAAGGTAAGTTAGAGGGAATAAAAGAAGGCAAAGCAGAGGGAAAATCAGAGATACTTATTAAGCTACTCATTAAAAAGTTCAAGTCTGTATCAGAGGAATATAAAGAAAAAATAAGAAAATTACCAGAGGACACCATAGATGTAATAGCTACCGATATATTTGACTTAGAAGACATTAGAGATGTAGAGAAGTATTTTTAATGAGGTAATTTAAATACGAAATAATGGATCAAAGTATTTATTAAATCAATAATAATTTAGTAAGTTATATTTTATATAAATAAACACAAGCCATTTCTTTTTAGAGATGGCTTGTGTTTATTTGGTAAAGGGGATAATTTTAAGGTTAATAATTAAGAAAAGGTAAGAAGAAGAATAAAAATATGACCGTACTCATAGCCAACATCAATAATAATACAATTTATGATATAATTTAAAGTGTGAAAACTAAATGTAAATTAAGTGATATAAGTGTTATAGAAAAAGGTTCAATAACTCTAAAATACTATTGTTGAGGTAGTAAGGAATATAAAAATTGGGGATTATAACTATAGAAAATAAGTAATTAAGTAACAAAAAGTTGAAGAGGTGCAAATATGGAAAAGCTTACAATACAAAAATTAGAGAAAACTCTATGGGATGCAGCAGATATCCTTAGAGGTGAATTGAATGCAGCACAATATATGGATTACATATTTGGATTGCTATTTTTAAAGAGAATGAATGATCAATTTGAAATTGAACAAAAGAAAAAGATAGAAGAATTTGCTAAAATGGGATTACCAAAGGAAGAAGTTAATTTATTAATAGAAGATCCATCAATCTATGAGAACTTCTATGTACCAGAAAGAGCAAGATGGTCTAAATTAAAAGACTTAACTTTAAACATAGGACCAGAACTAGATAAGGCATTTAAAGCAATAGAAGATGAACCTAAAAATGCAGAGCTTACAGGGGTACTTACTACGGCTAACTATAATGATAAAGAAAGAGTTCCAGATAAGAAGTTATCACAACTTTTAATATTATTTAGTGAATTACCATTGGCAAATGAAAACTTAGAAAGTAAAGATATATTAGGAAATGCCTATGAATACTTAATCAAGAAGTTTGCAGATCAAGGTGGTACTAAGGGTGGAGAATTTTATACTCCAGAACAAGTTGTTAAAACATTAGTTGGTATAGTAAAACCTAAAGAGGGAGAATCAATATATGACCCAACTACAGGTTCAGGAGGTATGTTAATTCATAGTACCCATTACATAGAAGAACATGGTGGAAATCCTAAGAATGTATCCTTAAATGGTCAAGAAATAAACCTTTCTACTTGGGCTATATGTAAAATGAATATGTTATTTCATGATGCAACAGGAGCAGACATTAAAAAAGGGGATACTATAAGAGAGCCAAAACATACAAATGGTGGAGTATTAAAAACTTTTGATGTAGTTCTTGCAAATCCTCCATTCTCACTTAAAAATTGGGGAGAAGAAGAAGCCAAAGGAGATGCTTATGGAAGATTTGTATATGGCATACCTCCAAAATCCTATGGTGATTTAGCCTTTGTTGAACATATGATAGCAAGTTTAAACTCTAAAGGAAGAATGGGAACAGTAGTACCACATGGAGTATTATTTAGAGGTGGAGCAGAAGGAAAGATAAGAAAAGGTCTATTAGATAAAAATACAGATTTAATAGAAGCAATAATAGGACTACCACAAAACATATTCTATGGAACAGGAATACCAGCAGCACTGCTTATTATTAATAAGGATAAGGCTGAAAATAGAAAAGGTAAAATATTATTTATAGATGCATCATCTGGATTTATTAAGGATGGAAATAAGAATAAATTAAGAGATGCTGATATAGAAAAGATAATTGAAACCTTTGATAACTTTGAAGCAGTAGAAAAGTATGCAGAAGTAGTACATCTAAAGACTATAGAAGAAAATGATTATAACTTAAACATAAGTAGATATGTTGATACATCAGAGGAAGAAATCGAGATTGATATAGATTTAGTACTACAAGATATAAGAGAGCTAAAAATGAAGATAGTTGAAAATGAAGAAAAACTCAATGGATATCTTGAAGAATTAGGATTTGACATAATATAAGGTGGTGAAGAAGGTGAAAGAAGGATATAAGAAAACGGAGTTGGGATGGATACCAGAAGAGTGGGAAGTTAATACAACTGGTAAAATATTTGAATTTATAGGCGGATTATCAATTTCAAGAGAAAAATTAGGAGCAGAAGGGGTAAATTATTTACATTATGGTGATATACATAAAAGAAACGAAAACTTTATTGATTTAGAAGTTGATGAGCAGTGGATACCTAAATTCAATGAAGAATATAAAAATATAAAAAATGGAGTAAAGTTAGAAACAGGGGATGTAGTTTTTGCTGATGCTTCTGAAGATTATGAAGGAATAGGAAAGAGCGTATCTATTATTAATTATGATAATAAGCCTTTTGTTGCGGGATTGCATACTATTGTAGGTAAAGATAGAAATAATCTTTTAGATGAACATTATAAAAGATATTGCTTTAGTACAAAAAATATCAGAAAACAATTTAGAGTATTAGCAACAGGTACAAGTGTATATGGAATATCAAGAGAGAATATTAAAAAGATTAAATTCTTAATCCCACCACTAAAAGAACAACAAAAGATAGCGGAAATTCTTTCAACTATAGACACTCAAATAGATGATACAGATAAACTTATTGAAAAGACTAAAGAATTAAAGAAGGGGTTAATGCAGAGGTTTTTAACCAAGGGAATAGGACATACAGAGTTTAAAATCACTGAGGTTGGGGAGATTCCTGTGGAGTGGGAAGTAAAGAGCCTAAAGGATATTTCAAATATTAAAAGAGGAGCATCACCTAGACCTATAAAAGATACAAGGTGGTTTAGTGAAGAAAAAAGTATTGGATGGATTAGAATTAGTGATGTAACTGCATCTTCAAAATATTTAACAAATACAATGCAGTATTTATCAGATGAAGGTATTAAAAAAAGTAGACCTGTAAAGGTAAATGATTTAATAATGAGTATATGTGCAACTGTAGGGAAACCAATAATAATGAAAATGAATGCATGTATACATGATGGATTTGTATTACTTGATGAGATTAATACTAAAAAATATGAGAAAGAGTTTTTATATTATGTTCTACAGAAATATGAAAATGATTTTAAATCTATGGGACAAATGGGTACACAATCAAATTTAAATACCGAATTAGTTGGTGGGTTAATTATAGGAGTGCCAGCTTTAAAAGAACAACAAAAAATAGCATATATATTCTCATCAGTAGACTCTCAAATAGAAGAATATGAAAATAAAAAATCTAAACTGGAAGAATTAAAAAAAGGTTTAATGCAACAACTTTTAACAGGAAAAATTAGAGTAGTTTAAAGCTAATGGCATTACGAATGGAGTGAAAGAAGGAGGAAAAAATACTTTGAAAGATGGATTAAAAATAAATATAAGCAAAGTATTAAGTAAGCAGGGGTCTTTGCCAATATTATTTGTTGGAGCTGGTATTTCACAAAGATATTTGAAATTAGCTAATTGGGAAGGACTGTTAAGGTATTTGGCTCAAAGAGCCAAGGATACTGAATACCCATTTGAGACTTATAAGAATATGGCTAAAAATAGTGATATCAAAGTAGGGGAATTTCAAAAGATAGCTGAACTTATAGAAAAAGATTTGTCCTTAAAGTGGTTTGAAGAAGAGAAATTTAAAGAAATACGAGAAGAATATAAAGAGGATATAATTAACGGAGTTTCACCTTTAAAAATTGAAATTGCAAACTATATAAAAAAATATTCTTTGAATTTATAAGAAGAAATGAGCGAGGAAATTGAGTGTTTGAAAAGAGTTGGCAATAAGAGTATAGCAGGTGTTATTACTACAAATTATGATAGTTTACTGGAAGGTGTATTTTCTGATTATACAAGGTTTATTGGACAAGAAGAATTGATATTTTCACAAATACAAGGGGTAGGTGAAATATATAAAATACATGGATGTTGTACTAAACCAGATTCAATAATTATAAATGAAGATGATTATGTAGATTTTCAAGAGAAAAATCCATATTTAGCATCAAAAATATTAACTTTATTTCTGGAACATCCTATTGTATTTATGGGATATTCAATAGGAGATGAAAATATAAGAAATATTTTAAGAGCGATAGTGAGATGTCTATCTAAGGAAAAAATAGAAGTGCTAAAAGAAAGACTTATATTTATAGAATGGGATAAGGAAGGGAAGAATCAAGGATTTTCAACTCATACAATAGCCTTTGATGATGGAAAGTTTATAAATATGACTAAAATTTCTTTGCAAAATTATGATGTATTATTTGAGGCAATGCTACAAAATAAAGCAAAGTATAATGCACCTATGTTAAGAAAATTAAAAAAAGACATATACGAACTTGTTTTAACAAATGAACCAACTGAAAAGGTTAAGGTTGTTGGGTTGGAAGATGATGATAAGTTAGAAGATATTGAAGTAGTAGTAGGAGTAGGTGTTATATCGGAGTTTGGAAATAAAGGTTATATGGGATTAACTGCAGAAGAGATATTTCTTGATGTTATGTTTGACGATAGGCAATTTGATAGTAATATGGTTGTAGCACAAAGCTTACCAACGCTATTATCACACAATAGTAATAGTATTCCGATATATAAATATATTTCTAATTGTAATTGTAATATTCCTCAAAAAGTCGAGAAGGAAATAAAGAATAACTTTGATCAGTTATTAAGTAGGACAATAATATCAAAGAGAGAAAAAATGACTGAATTTAAGGATAAAGAAATAGATGATATAATTAACTTATATGGAGAAGAAAAGTCTTTAGAATATATAGCAATGTTATCTGAAGAAAGAATTAATGTAGATAGATTAAATAAATTTTTAATTAGTTTTTATGGCAAGAATAACGATATATTTAAGAATGGAACAACTAATATGAAAACCAATTTTAGAAGATTAATAAAGATTTTTGATTGGTTAAAATATCATAATAAAAAAGAATCCTAGTCCAAGTGAGGAGCGAATCACTCACCAAGTTACTAAGATTCTCTAGATTACTTCCGAATGCCTAGTTTGAATAGCAAGGAGCGAATCACTTGCCTCTACTAAGCACTATAACCATAATATATGTTTCTATAAGTAAATTATACACTAATAATATGAATTTGCAATAATATTATTACGTTTATTAAAACTTAGTTTAATAAAGAGGAGATATTTCAGTTGTTGCATAAAACGCAACAACTGACTAAGTAAGTAAATATGCGGGGTGAGAGTCATTGGGGAATTTAGGTAATGAAGAATCCTTAGTAGAACTTCCAGCTATAGAGTATCTAACTAGAATACATGGTTATAATTTCATTGAAGGAGACAAGCTAACTCCTGATTATGGTGAAAGAGATACTTTAAGCGAAGTTATACTAAGTAAAAGAATGAAAGCATCTTTAAAGAAACTAAATCCTTGGATTTCTGATGAAAATGCTGAAAAGGTTGTTCGTAAGTTCAGCAGGGCAGAGGCTTTAGGTGCAGGTCTTTTAGAGATTAATGAAAAGATTTATGATTATATAGTTCATTTACAATTAACTGTGGATCAAATTATAGATGGTAAGAAGGAAACTCCAACAGTTAAGTTAATAGAGTTTGATGTTGATAAAATAGGCAATAATGATTTTTTAGTTACAAGACAGTTTGTTATTAAAGGGCAACAAGAGAACATAAGACCTGATATTATAATTTTTATAAATGGTATGCCAGTAATTGTTTTAGAGTGTAAATCTCCATTCAAAGAAACTAAGGTTAATGAAAACGTTGGTAAGTATGATGGATTTCAACAGATTAGAAGATATATGAATGGTAGGGAAGCGAGTTTTATAGAGGGAGCAGAGAGATTATTCTACACTAACTTTTTAACTGGTATTCTAAATAAATATACTGCTTTTATTGGTACTATAAGTTCAGGGTACAAGCACTATATAGAGTGGAAAGATGCTTATCCAGTAGAGAATAAAGAGGTTTATGATGTTAAAAATACTCCACAAAATATATTACTTCAGGGGGTATTTAAGAAGGAAAACCTTCTTGATATAATGCAGAATTTTATCGTTTATGATGTGGACAAGGAGAATTCTAGAAAAGTTAAAAAGATATGCAGATATCAACAGTTTAGAGCAGTTCAAAAGTCATTAAAGAGATTGGAAGAGGGAAAAACTCCTTTAAGTAAGGGGGGCGTAGTTTGGCATACTCAGGGCTCAGGTAAATCGCTTACTATGGTATTCTTAGCAAGGAAAATAAGAAATCATAAGAAGCTTTCAGATGCAACTATAGTCATTGTTACTGATAGAACAGATTTAGATGAGCAAATTTATGAAACCTTTACTAATACTATAACTAATGGAACCCCAGTAAGAGCTGATAGCATTGAAGATATGAAAAGACTTCTTAGAAACTCTAATGCTCAGATAGTTACAACAACTATTCAAAAGTTTCAAAGTGAAAAGGAAGAAAGTAAACTTCAAGATAAAGTTCAAAATGAAAAATTATATCTTGAAAAAGAGTATGAAATATTATCAACTAAAGCCAATATTATTGTTATGACAGACGAGGCTCATAGGAGTCAATATAAAGGTACTGCTACAAACTTAAGAACTGCATTACCGAATGCTGCATTTATAGGTTTTACAGGTACTCCCATAGATAAAGATGATAAATCTACACCAAGAACTTTTGGATCTTATATAGATAAATATTCTATTAAGATGGCTGTTGATGATGGGGCTACTGTTAAAATTGTATATGAGGGAAGAAGGCCAGATTTACACATTAGTGGTGAGTCTTTAGAGGAATTGTTTGATCAGGCTTTTGAAGATAAAACAGATGAAGAGAAGGAGGCTATTAAACAAAAATATGCCAACAAAAGAACTGTAGTAGAGGCTGAGGAAAGAATTGAGGAGGTAGCAAAGGATATTCTTACTCATTATAAGGAGTATATCTATCCCAATGGATTTAAAGCACAGATCGTATGTGTATCTAGAGAAGCCTGTGTTAAATATTATAATGCTTTGAATAAGTATATGAAGGATATAATGGGAGAAGAATTAGAATGTAAAATAATCTTTTCAGGTAGCAATAATGATGAACCATATTTAAGAGAACACCACACATCAAAGGAAGAACAAAAAGAGATATTAAAGAGTTTTAAAAAGAAAACTTCTGAAAATAATCTATGCTTCTTAATAGTTAAGGATATGCTTCTAACAGGTTTTGATGCACCTATAGAGCAGGTAATGTATTTAGATAGACCACTTAAAGAACATACCCTATTACAAGCAATAGCCAGAGTAAATAGAACTTGTGGAGATAGTAAAAGGTGCGGATATGTAGTTGATTACTATGGAGTTTTAGACTTTTTAGAAGAAGCTCTAGCCATATTTGATAAGGAAGAACTAGGTAAACCAATGGAGTCTATGGGTTCTTTATATGATGAAATGATGTCTTATAGAGAAAATATTATGAGGATGTTTATAGGTGTAGATCATAATAATATAGATGCTTTAGTGAAAGTAATTGAACCAGATGATAAAAGAGCAGAGTTTGAAGTAGCCTATAAGAAGTTTTTAGGAGCGGTAGAAGCTTTAATGCCAGGGCATGTATCTACAGATATTCAAAATGATGTTAAATGGTTATCCTATATTAGAGCAGCAGCCAAGGTAAGATTTAATCCTGAAAAGAAATTAGATATTGCTGATTGTGGAGAAAAGGTTAAAGCATTAATTTCAAAGCATTTGACTTCTAATGGAGTAATGCAGTGGATAGAGCCTATAACATTATTTGAAGATGACTTTCAAGCTAAGATAGAAAACCAAGTCTCTGATGAAGCAGTGGCATCTTCTATGGAACATGCTATAAAAAATGTTATAACCTTAAAAATGGATGATAATCCTGTTTTCTATACAAGTCTATTTGAAAAGCTTCAACAAATTCTAGAAGAAACTAAAAATGACTGGATAGAGAAGAAGGCTAGACTTAAAGAGTTTATCAATAGAGAAATGGAAAATGGTGAGCAAAGTAAAGCTGATGAACTAGAATTAAGTAAAAGAGAATTTGCTTTTTTTGAAACACTGAGAGAAGCTTTAGAAGGGGGAAATGAAGGTGCATCAGATGTTGTTAAGGAAGATAGCGTTGAATATCTATCAAATGATGTAATAGAGTTTTCAAAGGAATTCTCAAAAGAGTTTGATAAAAAGATGAAAGATGAATGGCATATAGTTGGGTGGACAGAAAATCCAACTAAATATTCAGAAATAGAGCAAAAGGTTTATATGTTTTTGCTATCCAAATCTCCAAAATTAAGAAAGTGGTTTGGAACAGAGTCAATAAGCAAGGTAAAACAATTAAAAGAGAGCATGATGAAACTTGCTAAACTACATTATGCTACATTAGATTAAAAAGGTGATTAAATGAAACTTAGATTTAAGTTTGGAACAAAAGATATAGAATTCAATGTCAGTTATAGTAATAGAAAAACCTTGGCAATAGAAGTAGAAACCAATGGGGAAGTAAATGTAGTTGCACCAATGGGAGTTTCAGAGGAAGAAATATTAAAAAGGGTTAAATCTAGAGCTGTATGGATAGTGCAAAAGCAATACCAGGTTAGAAATATAAATGTAAATAAAATTAATAGAGAGGCTATAAATGGAGAGTCATATTTATATTTAGGAAGAAACTATACCTTGCAGTTAATTTTAGATGAACAAAGTAAAAATATAAATGTAAAGCTATTTAGAGGAAAGTTTATTGTTACCACTTATACTAATGATGAAGATAAGATTAAAGTTGAATTAGAGAAGTGGTATAGGGAAAAGGCTATTAAAAAGATAAATGAAAGAGTTAAGTATTATATTCATTTTTTTAGTAAACAACCTAAGAGTATTAAAGTTAAGGAACAAAAGAAAAGATGGGGAAGTTGTACATCTAAAGATGAATTATTATTCAACTGGAGATGTGCTATGGCTCCAGCTTATATAATTGACTATATAGTTGTCCATGAAATGTGTCATATGTATTATAAGGATCATTCTAAAGAATTTTGGAATATGGTAAGTGAGGTTATGCCTGATTATGCCAGTAGGAGAATGTGGCTTAGAGATAATGGAATAAAACTGGATTTATAGACTCTTTACTGTAGAGAGTGTACATGAGAATAAAAAATAAGCCAACGACACTAAAGCGTCATTGGCTTACCTCTATTTATTCTTTACAGTTATTCTTTATAACATGCTGTTTTATATCTTCAACATCCTTTTTTACATCTTCCATTATGCTTAATTTATCTGTTATTTTTGATATTATCTCCTGGTAGTTCTTTTCTCTTTCTTCTTGCTTTTCATCTCTTTTTTCTTGAGCTTTTAATATATAGAATATTAGAAATATGCTGAGCACTGCCCATATTCCTTGAGACATTGCTATTTTCAATATTTCACCTTCCATTAATTTCAACACCCCCCCATAGTTATAGTTAGGATAATACTTAAACTTTTACTCATGCTTAAAATATCCCTTATTACTATATATGCAGATGTGTTTATTAATGCAATTACCTAAAGAAAGGCTCACCATAATTTTTTATGATGAGCCTTAAATATTATATTAAACTTCTACGTTGAATATCCATCCTTCTGGTGCTTCTATATCGCCAGCTTGAATTCCTAGTAAAGTTTCATAAAGTTTTCTAGTTACTGGGCCAACTTCTGTTTCACTATGGAAAACGTGTTTGTTTTCTTTATGTTGGATTGCTCCGATTGGAGTGATTACAGCTGCAGTACCGCAAGCTCCAGCTTCTGCAAATTCACCTAAGTTATCTATTAATACGTCTCTTTCTTCTACCTTCATACCTAAGTTATGCTCAGCTAAGTATAATAGAGATCTCTTAGTTATACTTGGTAATATAGATGGAGATTTAGGTGTAACAAAGGTACCATCTTTAGTTATTCCAAAGAAGTTTGCAGCACCTACTTCTTCTATTTTTGTATGAGTTGCTGGATCTAAATAGATACAATCAGCAAAGCCTGCTTTAACAGCTTCTGCATGAGGTAATAAGCTTCCAGCATAGTTACCACCAACTTTAGCAGCACCAGTTCCCATAGGAGCAGCTCTGTCAAAGTCAGAAGTTATGAAGTTAACTGGAGCCATTCCACCTTTGAAGTATGGTCCAACTGGTGTAACAAAGATTCCAAATATATATTCCCTAGCAGGACGAACACCTACATTGTCACCTACGCCTATTACGTAAGGTCTAAGATATAGTGTTGCTCCACTTCCATATGGTGGGATAAGTCTTTTATTTGCTTTAACAATTCTTCTGCAAGCATCTAAGAAGAATTCTACTGGTACTTCTGGCATTAAAACTCTTCTACAGCTTTCATTTAATCTTTTAGCATTTTGATCAGGTCTGAATAAGCATACTTTTCCATCTTTATGAGTATATGCTTTTAAACCTTCAAAACATTGTTGTCCATAATGCAAGCATGTTGAACCTTGGCTAATTGTTATTTTATCATCTTCAACTAAGTTTCCTTCATCCCATTGTCCATCTTTATAATGAGAAATAAAATTAAAATCTGCCTTTAGGTAATCAAACCCTAATTCTTTCCAATTAAATTCTTTTTCCATTACCAAATCTCCCCCTAATAAAATTAACTTTTTTATTTGATTTTTTAATGTGTAGTTAACATAATCCTTAATTTTTAATGAAATCATATACTTGCAAATGAAATTATGTAAATGAAATCGTATACTTTTTTATGTTTAAAAAATTTAGAATTATGTGCCTATAATACTATACTAACACTTTTAAATTTTTTATCAATAATTTTTCATGATTATATTAATACTATATGTATATTAATGAAAGGAGAAATTAGAAATGAAAAAAAGATTAACCGTTGAAGGTATGACTTGTGGAAAGTGTGTTACCAATGTTAAAACAGCATTACAAGGAGTTCATGGGATTGATAATGTGGATGTACACCTAAAATCTCAAATAGTAGTGGTTGATGGAACAGATTCTGTTAATGATAAAGAAATGAAGTGTGTCATTGAAGATGCAGGTTATATAGTAGAAAAAATAGAGCAGGCTTAGTTTAAAATGGAATAAAATGTTATGGGGTCAGACCCCCAGGAATAAAATGTAAGGGGGTCTGACCCCATAACAAAAATTACAATGTAAATAAGAAGGTATTATGGTATTAATTGCAGAATAATATATCAGTATTATTTTAAGAAGACATGGAGGGATATTAATGTACAATCCAAATGAAATTAAAAGTTTTTATAACAACTATGGTGAGAGAGAATGGCAGAGGTTAGAGCTTACACCTTATGATAGGATTAATTATTATCTTCACATGGATTTTCTTAAGGACTGTATAGGAGAAGGCAAAAAGGTTTTAGATGCTGGCTGTGGAGCAGGGAGATTTAGTATAGAATTAGCTAAACTAAAAAATAGAGTTACTTTATTTGATATATCTACAGAGCAGTTAAGAATTGCTGAAGATAAATTAAAGGAAAATAATTTGATGGCTTATGTGGATAGGATTATAAATGGAGATTTAGCGGATTTATCAATGCTTGAAGATAATACCTTTGATACGGTGATTTGTTATGGAGCGCCTCTTAATTATCTTTTAGGAAATGTGGAAAAGGCTGTTAGGGAGCTCGTTAGAGTTACGAAACCAGGTGGACAAGTTCTAGTTAGTGTAAATAGTAAATGGGGAGTGATAAGAACACAATTAGGTAGGGAGGATTTTGATTATGTATCCTTCTTTGGAAAACCAAATTATTGGTATATACCTGAAGTTGTAGAAACTGGTAATTTACCAAAACATGAGTTAGTGTCTCATCCTGAAAGACATTTCTTTGAAGCAGAAGAGTTAGAGGCTTTGCTATCAACTTGTGGATTAGAGAATATAACCTTAGGGGGAAGTCCTTGTATATCTAGTGGGTTTAGGAAAGCTGTAAATGACATTGAGAAGGATAAGATAGCTTGGGAGACTTTACTTGAAATGGAGCTTAAGTCTTATTGTAAGAGAACTTTAGCTGATAACGGAGAGTTTTTATTAGCTAGAGGCGTTAAGTTGGAATAAAATGTAATGGGGTCAGACCCCTAGGAATAAAATGTAAGGGGGTCTGACCCCAAGGAAATTTTTAGGAAGGAGCAGAATTAATGTTAGATCAACGTGGTTTGAAGTCCGTAAGAAATTTTTCAGTATGTATGTTGTTAATAAGTATTGTAATTAATATAGTACTTGTACTTCGGCATTTTGGGTATGATGTTAATATTATTCAAGATTTAGGATATGGAATTAGTATAATCGAAGAAATAAATATAAAAAAATATGTTGAATTTTTCACTTTGCCTTTTGTGGCTACTGCTATTGCAAGTGCAATAAATAGAGCTAAGGATTTATCCCAAGAAGCTAAGGATGAGATGAGATCTAAAATGAAATTAATGAAATTGGGTACTATTTTCTTCATTTTATATATTCTTTTTTCTGCACTTATAATAAAGAAGTCATATTTTATTGTTGCCGCTTTTATAATGCTAGGAATCTATGTGAACCTAATATTTATTACAGAGAAAATTATAGTGTTGGGGTTGAATGACCATCAAATGAAGTGGCGAGCAGCAGTAAACGGTACGGATTACCCTGTGGAAGGTAGTAGTATATTTTGGAGATTTAAACCTTGGTTTATGCCTTTTGAAAGGGTACCATTTAGTAAAAGGAGTCTTGGATTATATAATATTGTTGTTATGGTTATATTTACGTATACCCTAATAGAAAGTAAAATAACTGATATATTTGAGGTTATATTTTTTATAATTGTTATAAGAGAAATTTTTTCTCTTATAGAGTATATCTTAGGATTATATACATCTTTAATAGGTGTATGCACTGGGGTGACAGAATCACAGGAGAGCAGAAATAGAAGCCAGTATTGGACCGTATATGTTACTGACTTTAAAAATAAAAGAGAAATTGCCTATAGAACTTATAATTATCCTTTTATATCTCGGGGAGAAGAGGCTAAAGTTGTTCATGGCATGTTCTCTAAACGAGTAGTTCTCATTAATGGAAGAACTATTTAAAATTTGTGGCTTTTGTAAATTATAAAAGGTTGAGCATGTACTTAATAATTATAAGGACACGCTCAATCTTTGTTTAAATAAATTTATTACTTTAAATTCCTTGTGTTTTTTTAGAATAGTTTTTTAAAGCAACTTTTACATATTAGAGTTTTTCCTTTATTGCAGGACATGATATTATCTTTGGAAACTTCCTTTAGACAAAGTTCACAGATTTGTTTAGAGCCTTTACTGGAAGATAGATTGTTATCTCCAGGGGAAAACTCTTTGCATAAACCTAAGGCACTATAGCTATCTAAGGTTTTATTTTTTTTGTTACTAGGAGGTTCATAATTTATTATGGGCTGTTGTTCTTCTAGCTTAACTATTTTATAATCCATGGCATAGGAACTTTCCCCAAAGAGTTCTAGTTCAAATCTAGGGTTTTCTTTATCGTAAAATTCTTCTATAATAAGTCTTCTTACTTGAGCATCATTTATGATAAGGCCACTTTTTTCAACACCATCTAAAATACTTTTTGTTATGTTGTTTGTGTCTGGATGACGTTTTTCACTTTTATAATAAACCTTAAGGACAGCTATAAGTGCCTCTGTTAAGGTTACACTTGGATTTTGAACCCTACATTCGTAGGCTATTTCTTCCTCGTATAGTGCATATCTATCATGATATTTTCCAGAGTTATATGGTAAAATAGCTCTGTTACTGCTATTGAAAAGTTTAAAGTTAGATTTAGAAATTGGTGATCCCTTTACCACAACTTTAGCATAGTTAATATCTTTCATTTTAATTCCTCTTTCTATGATTGTGTGATTAAGGTATCTTCAAAAAATAAGTAAGTCAGAATGCTCGTCTATTTTGTGTTATACTGCGTCAACAGAACCCTTAGATAGTGCTACTATCTGCGGAACCCGTTTCCTTGTCTAACTCAAAATATACTTCTCATCTTTGACTTATTATTTATTTTCAGATGCCTAATTGTTGATATAAATAACTTTAGTAAGTATATTATAACACAGGAACTTATGTTTGAATAAGAATAAAATACTCTTAGATATTTCAGGGTGAAAAAACCTTTATCTATACTAAAAAAGTCAATTTGGTATATAATACTAAGTATCAAGGGAAACTAAAATAGAGAGGTGGTATTTATTGTGGAAAATATACTAAACTTAATAGTTAGTACTCTTAAAGAATATGATTTTATTGATTGTGCATTTTTGTTTGGAAGCTTTGGAACAGATGACTTTATGGATGATAGTGATATAGACATTGCAATTTTAACTAATAAGAAAATAAGCTATATAGATTTGTTAGAAATAGAAGAACTTCTTGAAAATAAGGTAGGAGTTAAAGTTGATTTAAATATATTAGATGAACTTCCTGAGCATATTCAACTTGATATAAGTATAAGGAATGAAGCTTTGTTTATAAGGGATTACAAGAACTTTGATAAGTATTTAGATAAATTAAATTATTGGTATAAAACTGAATATCCGTTTTGGATAAAACTAATGTCTGAAAGGGGACGTGCCTAATGTCTAGAATCAATAAAATTATTTATACCTTCTGTTAGACTAAGAAATAGAATTGCCCATGGATACAAGCAACCTAATACTGAAATTCTTATAGATTACTACAAAAATAATAAGGAAATGTATGAAATATTTATAAAGAGTATCCTTGACACGTTATCAAAATGTGAGGATAATAGTAATTTTACAGGTTAAAAATATGTAATTACTCTTTAAAAAATGATAAAATGTATGAAGTAATCACATTTGTTGATATAATTGTATAAATGTGTGGATATATTATTTTAGCATGTGGATAAGTTTAAGTTAGTACCTTAAGGGTAAACTTTTAATATAAACTTTCATAGTGTGTAAATTATTTAAAAGTAGGTGAAAAATATGAAAGAAGCAAATGAAGTAAAAGAAAATTTTAAAATACTTGCTATAGAGTCAAGTTGTGATGAAACAGCAGCTTCAGTAGTAGTGAATGGAAGAGAAGTTTTATCTAATGTTATAGCTTCTCAAATTGATATACACAAAAAATTTGGTGGAGTTGTGCCAGAGGTAGCTTCAAGAATGCATATAGAGGCTATTAGTGCTGTGGTGGAAGAAGCACTTAGAGAAGCAAATCTGACTTTTCAAGATATAGATGCAGTGGGCGTTACCTATGGGCCAGGTCTTGTGGGAGCTTTACTTGTGGGGCTTCAATATGCTAAGGCTTTGGCTTATGGATTAAATATTCCCCTTATAGGAGTGAATCATATTGAAGGTCATATAAGTGCTAATTTTATTGAGCATAAGGATCTAAAACCACCTTTTATTACTTTAGTAGTATCAGGAGGACATACCTTTATTGTTCATATGAAGGATTATGGCAGCTTTGAAGTTCTAGGAGAAACTAGAGATGATGCAGCAGGGGAAGCCTATGATAAAGTGGCTAGAGCTATTGGGCTTGGATATCCTGGTGGACCTAAAATTGATAAGATTGCAAAAGAAGGAAATGAGGATGCAATTAAGTTTCCAAGGGCAAATTTCCACGATAAGACACTAGATTTCTCCTTTAGTGGAGTTAAATCAGCAGTACTTAACTACTTAAACTCTCTTCAAATGAAGGGTGAGAGCTATAATCAAGCTGATGTAGCTGCTTCCTTCCAAAAGGCTGTGGTAGATGTACTGGTAGATAATGCTATGAAGGCTTGCAAAGAGAAACAAGTAGATAAAATAGCTATATCTGGAGGAGTTGCATCTAACTCTTATCTTAGAGCAAAGCTTATGGAAAGAGGAGAAAAGGAAGGGATAAAAGTTTTATTCCCAGCACCAATTTTATGTACAGATAATGCAGCTATGATTGGAAGTGCTGCTTATTATGAGTATAAATCTGGTAGAATTGCAGATTTAACACTAAATGCAGTACCAAACTTGAAGTTAGGACAAAGATAGATACAAAGATTTAAATTTAGGATTTCAAATGTTGAACCACACCATAAGTAAGCCTATAAATCTTTGATTTAGTTAGGCGAACTTACTCAGCGAACGAAGTGAGTCGAGTTTCCTTTAAGATCAAGCGTGATTTATAGCCTTAGGCATTGACATAACTTGCCTAAGGCTATTTTTATAAGTGAAAATAGCGTATCATAAGTAATGGTATATTTACAAAATATGTTATAATAAAATTAGGAACAAGTTTAAGTAGTAGACAAATAGTAATTTATAGAGGTGATTTTATGGAAGATTTGGTATTAAAGAAAGTATCAATAGAATATGGTGATGACATATTTTCGTATAAAAATGAGTTTATTTATAATGATGAATCAATGGATGGAACAGGTTTTTTAAGAAGTGCGAATTCTCCAAATGAGTTGGCTTGATTGCGATG
>NZ_DJBA01000029.1:0-7713 GCF_002435615.1 Clostridium sp. UBA5988
CAACCGCTATTGCGACAGCCCCATAATACGACCTCATCTAATCTATAAAAGCATAAATTCCTCCATAACTTCTTCAGCTAATTGGTTTTGATGCAGAAACAGATTATTTTCCTTAACATTTTGTAACCATAGCATATTAATACTATTTTTCTTATTTATAGTAGAGTTCTCAATATCGTTGTACTATCAATTTTTTGAATTAGTATTCTTAAATTTAAATCCTAGCTACAACTCTCACAGGGGATGCTTCCGCTTTTATTTTAAGAGGCAATGCAATAATCTCAAATTCATCTACATTCAATAAACTTCCGAGATTTTTCATATTTTCAATAATAAGAATATCTTTTTCTAGTAGCATTTTATGAACTTGAAAAGGGTATTTATCTGGAGATGGCAAGTCCATGCCAATCATCTTAATATTTCTATCTATAAAAAATTCAGCTAACTCTTTTTCTACTATGGGATGGCAATTAAAGTAATCATCGCATCCAAATTGGTTTTCAAACCCGGTATATAGAAGAACTATGCTATCCTTTTCTACAATATCTAAATACATCTTTTTCATTTTAATAACATCTTGGTTTCTAACATCAAGTAAACATCCTTTTCCAATAAACTTATCTGCTGGATAATCATCTATTAAAACATTACTATCTAACATGTGGCTGACAACATCAATATGAGTTCCAACATGCATACCAGTTTCTAGTTTCGTATCATTGTATTTGTCTTTAACCAAAAATCTATTTTGATATAACTTTAGTTCTTCATCGTAAGGATGAGTACTTAGTCCATTTTCTATGGTATAACTTAAATCAATATATTTAGCCATCTACATTCCCCTTTACAATTGTTAATATAGAATCTACAAACAAATCTCTAATCTCTTCAACCCCTCTTTGTGTAGCATCAATAAGGTCGTCTTTCCAACACCCGGTGCGGAGTTTAAAATTATAGCCTTCACTTTACAACATCCTGATAAACAATATTAACTATTTCAGTTAAGCTTAATTCTTTATGTATACATACCTCTGGAATCATACCTATTAAATCTTTTTCATTCCACCATTTTCTCATTTCTTTTTCCCCAAATTCATGTGCATTAGGTTTTTGTTTATGACGATTTAAAGTTTCTTCAAAAGGTATATTAAAGTAATATGCAAAAATTTGATTACCAAACTCATTATGTAAATTTTCAAATAGTTTTCTATACCACCTTGAATTTAAAATACCTTCTAAAATTACAATATTGCAATGCTTTTTCCCATATAGTACAAGTTCATTTAATAATTTAATTGCTTCTGTGTCAGGACCATCTTTCACAAACAACATTTCTCTTCTAACAACATCCTGTGATATTAACATGGTACCATGCCCAAATTTCTTTTGTAATGCCTTTGCTGTTGTAGTTTTACCACTTCCTGAATTGCCTCTTAGTATTATTAACTTAACCTCTTTATCCATCTATTACATGCCCTTTCAAATTGATTAATCTAACATTTTATACCATATATTAAAAATAAATATTATATAAACATTATTTACTATTAATTATACCATTTTATTGAAAACTGTATATTAAAATATTTTATCTTACTACCTAAGATAAGGACTATCTCAAAGTTTTTAAGATAGCCCTTATAGATTTTAATTTAATTACTTTAGCTTAACATAATTTCCAAGAGGAGTACCAACAGGCATGTGAATGTAAGCATCATCAATATGATCAGCGTCTACTACATAAATAAAATGTGCTTCTTTAGTTTCATGTGGTTTAAAATCACACAACATAAATTCCATCCCTTCATAAAAAGATATATACTCTGCATAATTTTTAAAGCCTAATTTATCAAGCTCTGTTTGATCAATTTCTGATTCTTTAGTTTCTTCTTTCTTAAATTGATCAAAATATATTGGTTCTCTAACTGCTGCAAGGTCACTAAGAATATCACGACTATTAGTAAAGGCTTCAAGGGTCCCATCTGATGCTTTCGTCCTAAGCTCAACTTGTGGATTAACTTCTTGGTTTATTAACTTCCTATCTGAATGATTTGTCAAGATTACAGTTACGTAAGCAAACTTTAATCCCGATGTTTCAGTAACTTTTTTCATTTCATTGTTTTCCCATTTAACAGAAATTCTTTCATAATCCTTTAATGTTCCGTCTTCATTTATCATTTTAGAATACTCATCATAGTTATTGAACTTACTTTTATCTAATGTAGGTAATTTATCCATAAATTTAGCGTCTTTTACAATATAACTTAGCTCACCATTAGCAGACTTTTTACCAGTTATTTCTTGCCCCATAGCACATATTCCATCAGCAGGAATTGGTAGATCAGTAGTGTCTCCTGTTATATCAATGGTTTCACCAGTAACTGGATTATATTGAACCATGAATTTTCCTGGAATTACTTCATATTTAATGTTTTCTGCTACCTTTTTAAGTTCTTCTAAAGAAATACCATTAAGTCCGCCAACTCTGATAATTTGTCCATCTTCTTCATAACATAAATCAATAGTACTGTCTCCATCTTCGTATGTTGTAATCAGTGCTTTTACACCACCAATAGTGGTTTCTTCTATACTTTTATATTTTGGTGGTTGATAAACATAATCGGATTGATATACTAATATCTCGCCACCTCCTGCAGAAGCGTCACCATTAAGGAAATACTTCGAATTGTCTCCTACATATTGCTCATATCCATCCGGAAGATAGCCTGGAGTTATATTTATTAGTGGTATTCCTTTGATAGGAACTTCTGATTGTGCCTCAACAGTAGTAATTCCTGTTTCTTCGTTCCTACTTGTAGTAAATATAATTCCTTTGTTTATTCCATAGGCTGTTACAGATAATGCTAAAGTTGCTGTAATGGCTGCAATAAGTACTATAGTCTTTTTCTTTGTCATTCCTTTCCTCTTTCTATTTGATATAGGAATAGGCTCTATACTATTTACCTTTTTAATCATTTTCATCTTCTCACTTTCATATTTTTTTGAGAAACCATGTGGTTCTGTAAATTTATCTAATTCTCCCATAGCATCTTCTTCACCTATAAGATACGCCATTCTATCAATATCAATTTTATTATCCATACAATTCATCTCCTATCATTTCTTTTTCCATCAGTTCTTTTAACAGCTTTCTTCCACGTTCATATCTTTTAGCTGCTGCCTTTTCACTGATATTTAATAATAGTGATATTTCCTTATAACTAAGTTCGTAATAACAACGATACCTAATTATCTCACGGTATTTTGATGGTAAACTAGAAAGTAATTGTACTACGATTTGTCTATCTTCTATTGTTTTTACATAAGCAATTCCTTGTTGATTTTCATTTATCACTGGCTCGTCTATGCCTTTAGCAAATAGTTCAGATTCTTTCCTATTCCTACGATATATATCAATTGCAACATTTTTTATTGTGTATGTTATTAATCGTTTTGTCTCTACACTTGCTACACTATTAATATCTTCAAGGTGTGGAATTAACTTTATAAATGCGTCCTGAACTGCATCTTCTGCTTGACCTTCATTATTTAAAATTGAATATGCAATGCCATACATTTTATATTCGTAAGCATCATAAAGCTGTTCTAACATGTTATTTTGAAAAATTTCATCTGACGAAGCTTTCACTTAATCACTCCTTATCCTTTAAGAGTACTCTCAACTAATATAACGAATGAAACTTAAATTTGCGACATTTTTATATTAAAAGTTTTTTTCTGATTTACTATAATTATTATATAACCATTTATTACATTTCTCATTTAATATTACTTATGATAAAGCATTTAGTCATAAAAATAGCTTTAGCCAATTTATATCAATGGCTAAAGCTATTTTTCACATTTATTTATACAGTGTATAAGTTCTGCTCACCAAATTAAAGATCTCGAGCATCACTTACGGTATGGTTCTTAACAACACTACAAGGTAAATTATACCATTTCACCCCTATATATATTCTAGATAATTATGGTATAATTTTAAAGTACAACTTAATAGTTGAATGTGGGCTACTGGTATCACTCACCTTTCTTGTTTAAGGAGGTGATATATGTGAGTAACGATACTTTAATGTTACTATTTCAGGCAGTATTATTTTTACTAGTACTACTAACTTTCATACTTTGCTTTGTATAAGTTCGATTAGCTAAATCATATATTAAAAATCTTACTTATATTACATCAATTTTTCATAAAAATAAACATATATAATTTATTTTATTTCAATACTTCACCCTTGTTATATTGTTCTACTAATTTGTTGGCATTACATGAACAATTTGTTGAATTCTAACAAAAAATACTGTATCACTATCATAGGATTTTACAACAACATGATCATACTTCACATCTGATAATATACCTTGTATATTCCCTCTAACTGTTTCAATAACTACAGATTCACCTATAATTGTTCTCAATACATCTACAACATAAGGATCTACTAGTGTTGTATACTGTATCGTTTGCCTGTTTTTAATCATCTGTTTTTGATATGATTCATTATTCATTTCCTTAACTCCAAATAAATTAAATTACTACACTATATAATATATAGGATATATAGTGAATGTTACTACTTTAATGCCTTTAAATATTTAGTTTTATAATAGTGATTAACTAAAGATGTCAGTTACCAGAGAAAGAGTTTGAATGTTTTATCCTCCTGACTATTGGTAAACTATTTCACTATAGTTAATGGTTAGCATTAGATATGTTTGATACTATTATAAAGTGTATATCAATGCCTAAATCTATAAACCGCACTTGGGCTTATAGGTATAGCATCAAATGCACTATGAATAGTATTTAGTACATCTCTATACCCAGCTATCTCACTTTCACTTCTATCTCTTGGCTCTATTTTGTTATCCATTAGTTCACGTAATCATTTATTTGAAGTATAAATACCTTCTATTCTATTAGATGATTCTGCACTTTGTATAATTGCTACATCTTTAAGTGTATTTAATACTTGAGGTGGTTGCTTTTTATATAAATCTTGCTTCCCCTCATATTCATTTATAGTAGTTAACATTTTATCATATACATAGTCATTTAAGTTAAAATGATTATATTTATTATGAAAATAATATATTATAAGTAGGAAACGCCTTCTCTCATTCATTGCAATGAGTAAGTTCGTCTAGCCAAATATAAAATTTTAAGCCTCACTTATGGTTGCAAATACACCAAAACCCAACAATAAACTGTTTAATGTTGGGTTTCAGAAAACTAAATTAGAAAATATTGATAATCAAGTGGTGTCATTTTTTTACTCTCAAGTTATAAATCGCTTATTCTTTACGGATTTATTTAACCGTTTTATTTATAAAATCAATTTCATACTGATGTTCACCGTATTTTTTTTCGTTGTCAGTAATCGTACCCTCTGTGAGAGAGATACGCAGAACGATTGAGTTAGGATTGTCTTCGTCGCCAACTTCATCGAACCAATCGAAAGTTTTTTTGAATTTCGCTCTGATTTCCGCATTCTTCTCGTCCTTGACCCAACCGAGATTTTCAGCCGTACCTTGGAACGCATACCAATCTAACCCACAGACAGAAACCTGGTTGTTCTTCTCAATTTGTAGCATTTTACTTTTTTTTGCATCCGTAGAAACATAAAATACACCGTCTTCATAATAAGCGCATACCATACGGACAGCAGGACGAGGATTACCGGCAGCGCTTGAGGATAGTGATATTGTGGCAAGGGCAATAACTTCCTCTTTGCCATTTCCACAACGTTCCTCCATAAGTTTCATTGCATTTTCATACTTGCTCATTTTTTAATTCTCCTTTAAATTTAATTATTTTATGCTGTAATTATAGTCAAGCCACTTTAAAAGTGACCCAAGATTTACAATTCAAGCTTTAGCCATAAAGCAGGACGAACACCGCCTGTACATTTGCCATCGCTGATGTTACCTTTCAATATGTTGTTGCCTTGTATACCTATATTACCGTCAGTCCCGAAGATGTACACGGCTTTTAAATTAACGCGACCGGGTGATCGAAGCCACCACCACCAACTCCATTCTTTACCCAGAAGTTTTGCTATTCGCTTACTGTTGTTTTCATCTTTTCTTTGAAACCAATATTTTTGATTTTTTCCTCGGTTATACAGTTTTGAAGTGCTATCACCAAAATATTTGCACACTTCCTCAATGCTTAATAAAAATATACTGTCTTCCGTATCTGCTCCGCCCTTTGAGCCATACCACTGATTATCAAGATTTTTATTTATTACCGGAATTATCCTTGATTTATCAGTTGCGTTGAATTTGTCATAAAATTCACCATTAAGATATTTTCTTAACGCGCAGTCAGCCCATGTTATATCTTTATAAGCATCATGGTAAGGGCGTTGTTCTATAATATCTTCGGTTATAATCAAAGCCGTATTGTTTTGTATGTCAAGCACACGCCAATTATAACCACCCAATGATAATGCTGAGTCGATTTTAATACCTTCCATTTAAGCACCTCTTTCTTTGTAATAGTTAATCTGCCTTACCCTTCTCCTTAAATTGATTAATAATTATTATATCTCACATAAATGATTTGGTAAATCATTGAAATAGAAAAATTTCTCAACTATGTTAAAAACTAATGTAAATCCGATTACAATATGGACTATATATCTTAAATTCTGATTAACGTAGAAAAAGCTACAGATTTTTATACAATCTGTAGCTTCATTTTTTAACCTTAATGGGGTACAGCCAACATTTCCGACAAAACCCACGCTAAGGACTAAATTGGATAATTATTTTATAATTCACCTACGTTAAGGTATAATAAATCATTGTATGAAATGGTATAATTTAGTTATCAGTTGCTGCAGAATGGCCATTTAAGACAAAGTAATCTTTATAATATTTTTCAGAGCATACTTTGTCTTTTTTATATGAACAGAGGTAGTGTAATTCAAATTTCTAACTATTGTACTAATATTAAGTTTTCTAGAATACTTGAATAATTATTCATATAACTATTGACATATAAGCAAACAAGGAATAGAATAAAAATATAACATATGAATAGATATTCAAGTGTTTGGGCGAGATGCTGTAAGAAGAGGTGATAATATGACTAAGAAAGTTAATACACCTGAAAGATGCGATTGCGATGTAATACATCAAGACGTTGTTAATCAGGTAAAAGATAAAATGCCTGAAGAAGAAACGTTTTATGATTTAGCAGATCTATTTAAAGTTTTTGGAGATTCTACACGAATCAAGATACTATGGGCTTTGGATGAAGCTGAAATGTGCGTTTGTGATATAGCAACCTTATTGAACATGACACAATCAGCAATTTCACATCAGCTGAGAGTCTTAAAGCAAGCTAATTTAGTGAAGAATAGAAAAGAAGGCAAAATAGTATATTATTCTCTGGATGATGATCACGTAAAGCAGGTATTTGATCAAGGTTTAATTCATATCAATGAGAACTAATATCAGGTTATAATAGAATATTTTTTCAGATAAGATATGAACATATATTTAAGTATTCATATTTAAAATGACTTGGAGTTTATAAAATAAAATCATAAATAATATTTAGGAGGATGGAATTATGAAAAAGAAATTTATACTTGAAGGTTTAGGATGTGCAAATTGCGCAGCAAAAATGGAGAAGGCTATTAATGAGCTTGATGGTATTAAGGAAGCTACTGTAAACTT
>NZ_DJBA01000029.1:7771-97494 GCF_002435615.1 Clostridium sp. UBA5988
AAAAAATCGTTAAAGATATTGAATCTCATGTTGTTATGAAAAAAATTTAAAGGAGTTGATCAATCATGAAAAAACGTATTTGGCGAATAGGAATTGGTGCAGTAGTGTTTGCTGCAGCATTGATCATTAATTTAGATATTGAATGGTTACAAGCTGCACTGTTTGTAATAAGCTACATTATTGTAGGTGGAGATGTAGTTGAAAAAGCTGTTAAAAATATTTTTAGGGGTAAGGTTTTCGACGAAAGTTTTTTAATGAGTATTGCTACAATTGGTGCATTTTTAATCGGTGAGTATCCAGAAGGTGTTGCAGTTATGTTATTTTATCAAGTTGGCGAGCTATTTCAAAGCTACGCGGTTGATAAGTCAAGAAAGTCAATTGCAACTCTTATGGACATTAGACCGGATTATGCCAATCTAAAAAAAGGCGATGAACTTGTTAAAGTGGACCCTGATGAAGTAAAAATTGGAGACATTATTGTAATTAAAGCAGGAGAAAAAGTTCCTCTTGATGGTAAGGTTATTGATGGAAGTTCGATGCTTGATACATCAGCACTTACTGGTGAGTCTGTTCCTCGTGAAGTAGAAGTAGGAAGTGATATTCTAAGCGGGTGCATCAATATTAATGGAGTTATTACTGCGGAGGTTACAAAGGAATTTGAAGAATCTACCGTAAGCAAAATTCTTGATTTGGTTGAAAATGCAAGTAGCAAAAAATCCAATTCAGAACAATTTATTACGAAGTTTGCTAGATACTATACTCCTGTTGTAGTAATTATTGCAGCTATACTTGCTATTGTACCACCTCTTGTTATAGATGGTGCTACTTTCAGTGATTGGATATACAGAGCATTATCATTCCTTGTAGTTTCTTGTCCTTGTGCTCTTGTTATCTCCATTCCTTTAAGTTTCTTTGGTGGAATAGGTGGAGCTTCAAGAAAGGGGATTTTAGTCAAAGGTAGTAACTATTTGGAAGCATTAGCACAAACTGAAATTGTTGTTTTTGATAAAACTGGAACACTAACAAAAGGTGTATTCAATGTACAGGAAATTCACGCTGATGGAATTTCAAAAGAAGATTTATTGGAGTTAACTGCTTATGCAGAAAGCTATTCTAATCATCCAATATCCATATCATTAAAAAGAGCTTATGGCAAAGAAATCGACAATGGACGTATTTCAGATGTGGAAGAAATATCAGGTCATGGTGTTAGTGCAACAGTTGATGGAAAAAAGGTTATGGCAGGTAATATCAAACTCATGAAAAAGATGAACATCTCTTATTTTAAGGGGGAATTGATTGGTACTGTTGTACATGTTGCAGTTGATAACAAATATGCAGGTTACATTGTTATTGCTGATGAGGTAAAGGAAGATTCAGCACAGGCAATCAAAGAACTAAAGGCAGCTAACATTAAACAAACGGTTATGCTTACAGGTGATAATAAAAATGTTGGTGCAAAAGTTGCTAAAGAGCTTGGTCTTGATAAATTTTATGCTGAATTGTTACCAGGTGATAAAGTAGATAAAATGGAAGAACTCTTTTCACAAAAATCTGCAAAAGGCAAACTTGCTTTTGTAGGTGACGGAATCAATGATGCTCCTGTTTTAGCACGAGCAGACATTGGTATAGCAATGGGTGGTTTAGGCTCTGATGCGGCTATTGAAGCTGCTGATATTGTCATTATGACTGATGAACCTTCTAAAATTGCTACTGCAATGAAAATTTCTAAAAAGACACTAAAAATTGCATATCAAAATATAGTATTTGCAATTGGTATAAAAATAGTTGTGCTTCTTTTAAGTGCTTTAGGGATAACTACTATGTGGGCCGCTATATTTGCGGATGTAGGTGTTACTATCCTGGCAGTACTAAATTCTTTCAGAGCATTGAATGTTAAGAATCTATAACAATACATTTATATGTTAATGGGATTGTGCTAAAAGAGAGCAATATAATAATCAAGGATTATAGTTTATTACTTGCCGATCGAGATTGAATTGAAGCTTGATCGGTGAGTTTTGATGTTTTGATAATATATTAATCTCGTAAGAAGTTGCTATGAGTAGATTTATGAATATACTATTTATTACAGGTCTTTCAGTATGTTAAATCTTTACTCATTTATATTATTTATCTACAAGAGTGCAATACTCTTGTTTTTATTTTTTGTAAAAGTATCATAAATGGTCGTTTTTGGTACTAAAAAAGATATATACTTTTTTAGTTCCTATTTTTATACTTTATAGAACCAAAACTATTACCAAAAACATAGTGCCATAATTGACTACCATAGCACGTTTTTGGTACTGTTTAAGTGAGGTGGTAATATGAAAATTGGTTATGCAAGGGTAAGTACTGAGGAACAAAGCTTAGATAGACAAATAGACATTTTAAGGCAGGCTGGGTGTGATAGAATTATGAAGAAAAGGTATCTGGTATACAAAAGGAGAGGCCAGAGCTTAATAAAATATTAGATCAACTTCGTATGGGTGATGTAATAATTATAGCAGACCTTACAAGATTGAGTAGAAACGTTAAAGATCTTTTTAGTCTTGTAGAGCAGATTGAAGAAAAAGGTGCTAATATTAAATCAATTAAGGAATCTTGGGTTGATACTACAACAGCTCAAGGAAAACTGATGTTTACTATCTTTGCAGGTATTAGTCAATTTGAAAGAGATCTTATATCTCAAAGAACAATAGAAGGACTTAATGCAGCACGTGCAAGAGGTAAACAAGGTGGACGTCCCAAAATAAATGATAAAGATATTAAGCTAGCAATTAAGATGTATAATAGCAAGAACTACAGCATTTCTGAAATTACGAAAGCAACTGCTGTAAGCAAAACTACTCTTTATCGGTATATTAATAACAATAAATAGTTCTAGTAATTAAAACAAGGAGTTGAATATAGTGGCAACACCAGAAATTTTACTGACAGAGGATCAGAGACTTGAATTTACTCAAATACCACAAAATATTAGTGAATATGAAATTGTAAAATACTATACTTTTTCGACCTATGATATTGGCATTATTAACAAACATAGAAGAGATTATAACCGTCTTGGCTTCGCTATTCAATTAGCCTTACTACGCAATCCAGGTTGGTCTTTAATCAGTATAAATAATATTCCTGAAAGTGTTTTAAATTATATTGCAGAACAAATACAAGTTAGCCCAAAAGAGCTTGAATTATATGCTCAAAGGGAGAATACGAGGTTAGAACATCTACAGGAGATTAGAGAAATATATGGATTTAAAAACTATACTGACCAACATACTCAATCTTTAATACAAACTTTACTTCCTTATGCCATTGAAAATGATAATGTCATAAATCTCATGAAATTAGCAATCAACGAAATTAAAATACAAAAGATGATACTACCAGGTATTACAACCATTGAAAAAATTGTAAGTGAAGTAATAGCAAAGGCTGATGAAGAATTTATTGAAATTGTAAATAATAGTATTACAAGTGAACAAAAGTATAAATTAGATATGCTTATAAATGCTCAAACTGAGGATACAAAAACAAAACTTGGCTGGTTAAAAGAAGATCAAGGACATTCATCACCAAAAGCATTTGCAGAAGTAGTAGAAAGACTAGAATTGATAAGAAGCTTACAACTTGAACTTAATATTGTGGGATTGCATCCAAATAGAATTCGTCAGTTATCTAGGTTAGGCTCTAAATACGAACCATTTTCATTAAGACGATTTGAAGAAAAAAAGAGATATGCAATATTGGCTTTATATCTATATGAATTAAGCCAAAATCTTATAGATAGAGCAATTGAAATACATGATAGACAGATAAATATTCTATTGTCCAAAGGGCGTAAGAAACAAGAGGAATTACAGAAACAAAATGGTAAGTCATTGAATGAAAAGATTATTCACTATATAGACATTGGGGCTGCTTTAATAAAAGCAAGGGATGAGAATTTGGATCCATTTAAAATACTAGAATCTGTAATGCCATGGGGTAAGCTTGTAGCATCTGTTGAGGAAGCTAAAAAGCTAGCAAGGCCTGTAAGTTATGATTATCTTGATTTGTTAGACAGTAGGTATAATCAACTCCGTAGATACACACCTATTTTAGTTAAGCATATAAAGTTCAATTCAACGAATAATGCTTCAAAACCCTTAATTGAAGCTATAAAAATATTAAATAATATGAATGAGAATGGAAATCGAAAAGTTCCTGAAGATGCTCCAACGGATTTTATATCTAACCGTTGGAATAAATGTTTATTTGAAAAAGATGGTTCAATAAACCGCCACTATTATGAAATAGCAACACTTAGTGAACTTAAAAATAGAATACGTTCTGGAGATGTTTCAGTTGAAGGAAGCAAGAATTTCAAAGACTTTGAGGAGTATCTTATACCACATGAGGAATGGAACACTGTTAAAAAAATAGGTACAAGACTTGCAGTAAACCTAGATGTGAGAGAATACCTACAAGAAAGAATTGAATCGTTGAACAGTAGATTAAAGTGGTTCTCAAAAAATATTGATACATTAGAAGGTGTAGCAATTGAAAATTCTAGGATACATATTGATAAATTAGAAAAAGATACCCCTCCTGAAGCTATTCTATTAAGTCAAAAGTTATATAAAATGATACCTAGAATTAAACTTCCTGATTTACTTTTGGAAGTATCAAAGTGGACAGATTTTGATAGAAATTTTATTCATGCTTCAAGTGGACATGTTGCTAAAGGTGAAGAAAAAACCATACTAATGGCAGCTCTTATGGCTATGGGAACTAATATAGGGTTGTCAAAAATGGCTGATTCAACTCCTGGTATATCTTATAGACAAATGGCTAATACAGCACAATGGAGATTATATGATGATGCTATGAAAAAAGCACAATCTACACTTGTAAATTATCATCATAAATTATTTTTATCAGCCTTTTGGGGTGATGGCAGCACTTCATCCAGTGATGGCATGCGTGTTCAGGTCGGTGTTTCTTCTTTACATGCTGACACTAATCCACATTATGGAACTGGCAAAGGTGCTACCATGTATAGATTTGTAAGTGACCAATTTTCAACTTTTTACACTAAGGTTATAAATACTAATGCCAGGGATGCAGTACATGTAATTGATGGACTTCTTTATCACGAAACAGATTTAAATATTGAGGAACATTATACAGATACAGCCGGTTACACTGACCAGGTATTTGGATTAAGCCATTTACTGGGCTTTCGCTTTGCACCGAGAATTAGGGATATATCAGAGATTAAATTATATTGTGCTGGAAAGGCTAGTGATTATCCTAAAATTGAGAGCATTTTGAATGGACGTATAAACACTAAAATTATTGAGGAAAATTACGATGATGTGTTAAGATTATCACACTCCATAAGGGAAGGGAAAGTAACAGGTTCTCTTATTATGGGTAAATTAGGTTCTTATGCAAGACAAAACGCTTTAGCAACAGCTCTAAGAGAGATGGGAAAAATAGAAAAGACTATATTTATTTTAGATTATATAACTAATGAAGCGCTTAGAAGGCGTATTCAAAGAGGACTTAATAAAGGTGAGGCTATGAATGCCCTTGCTAGGGCTATATTCTTTGGTAAACGTGGAGAGTTTAGAGAAAGAGAGTTACAGGATCAGCTTCAAAGAGCAAGTGCTCTGAATATTTTAATTAATGCTATCAGCATTTGGAATACAACTTATTTACAAAAGGCTATAGATCATTTAAAACAGAATTATACCTTTGATGAAAGTTTACTTAAGCATATATCCCCATTAGGATGGGAACATATTAATTTACTTGGCGAATATAATTTTGATGTTAAAAATGTTCTTGAATCGGATGAATTAAGACCGTTGAATATTAATAATCCATAAAATGGCTTAGAGTGGATAAAAGGTGAACTTTTTATCCATTTAATTCCTTAGCGTGGGTTTTGTCGGAAATGTTGGCGCTACCCCTTAATATACTTTTCATTGCATATCATAAAGGGAATTTTAATACCCTAAACATATATAATATAGAGAGTCATCGTTACTTATGGTACCATTAACCAAAATATTTATGACATTAACCTTTTTATTTGATTTATACACCTAATGAAATATTATTCTTAGAACTTTTTAGTTTGTTCAGTGCAAAGCCAATATAAACATAAGCTATAGTATGATATACTAACCAATAGAAACTAAAATGTTCTATACTTAAAATTTTCAAGATTGTATTTATTATAAGCGGAGTAGTTAGTGCATAAATGCTTAATCTATACAACTGTCCATATTTCAATTTTGTTTTAAAAATTCCATTGATTATAAGAGCAAATAGAGCTAACAATAGAGCACTTAAGAGTCCACCCAAGAAATACCCAAGGATATTTGCAATAAAAATAAATGGTATAATAATCTTTGCATAATGAAAGTAGCTATATGCTATATCTTTATTTATGGTTAATCCTTGTAATGATTTGAATTCGGTCACTTGAGTTTGTAATTGGTTCTCTTTTTGAATCATTTTATCTTTTAGTATTAAAATACCTTTACTATGAGAATCTAGAACATCAGGATTAGTGCTGTTAGTTGTATCTATAATAATATAATTATCTTCATCCTCTGATAAAACCATTGGCATAACGCCCTCAACACTTAACTCTCCATTTATAAGCTCAAAGTTTGGACAATTATCATTATATATTTTTATAAACTCTGATATGCCATTATTAACCTCAATAGATCCTCTTATAGATCCAATAGCTCCAAGAAACAACGATATTAATAGCAAATATAGTACTGCCTTCCCAGTAGTTTCTTTTAACACATTCTCATAATGCGCTATTCCTTGAATGCTACCTGTTATTTTCTTCCAAAAACTTAACTTTATTTTTTCTGTATTATCTTCCATAAACTCCTCCCAAATATATAAATATTTCTAATTATATATTTATTCGATAATTTTAGGACAATTCCTCTTTGAGATTAGAAAAGAGCTACATCATTTATAGTGTTACTTATAGATAAAATATCAAAAAAATAGTAGCCCCACGCGCAATTTGAAAGCTACTATTTTTATTACCATAAAAATATGTGATACCAGTTGCCTAAGCAACTAGAATTGTATATAGCAGAGTGTTAGCGCACTCTACTTTTTTATTATCTGCATTTCTTATTTAGCTTTGCATAAGTTCGATTAACTAAATCATAGATTTAGAATCTTACTTATATTATATCAAATTTTTATCAAAAATAAACCTAAATAATTTTTTCTATTTAAAAATCTTTAACTAACACATAAATTAGAATTCAAAAATTACTTTTTTACTTTTGGAGCAGGAAGTTCTTCATACATTTTTGTAATCAGTTGATATAGAAACTCTTTATTATCAACATCGTCAACCAAAAACATTGGTTTTGCCCCATCATAAGGCAACTCTTCAATTGCTCCTAGCATCAAGTGTCTACTTGTCTTGGTTATCTTAACCAAAAACCGGTCATCGTATATTCCACCAAAAATTTTCCCTCGAAAATATAAAATATATTCTCCCATCATTTTTCTGAAGGAAATATCGTCCAGCGTATCTAATTGCCCAATAATAAAATCTAAATACTCTTGACTAGAAGCCATATCTTATCCCACCTTACAAATTTACTATTTATATTACTGAACCTTAAATGAGAACTTGTTAATCAATATGCTTTTGTAACCAATGCTTGAATTCATTCAACTGTTCTTCTGTATGAAAGTAATGTTCTCCTTTATCCATGATTTCTAATCCACAGCAGTATTTTTTAACAAAATAATTAATAGTTTCAATTTCACACAATTCATCTTTAGCTCCATACATAATATTTGTATCTGTATTCCATGTATTAATAGGATGTTGCTTTACATAACAGAAATAATCCCAATACAACTTTTGACCAATTGGTGTTTCTATTGTCATTTCCTTTTGCAACCGCTCTGGTGTTACATTAAAACAGAGCATCATATTTTCAATAATTCTTTCCATATTAACTACTGGTGATAAAAATAATGCCTTTCTTAATACATCGTTTTGATACGCTAAAAGGCTAAAATAAGCTCCCATACTACATGCAAACAAATTTACTTCTTTCCAATGTTCTTTTGCATAGTTCATAATTATAGATAACTCATTAACACAAAACTGTACTTTGCAAGGAATACCATCACTTTTTCTTTCACCATGCTCTGGTAAATCAAAACTTAATACTTGATAACCTTTTTGAAGTGCTTCTTCAGCTAAAATTTGAATTACAACATCTTCCTTGTCTGACATATTTCCATGTACTGCAATAAAAAGTTTTTCACTCTTTTCTCCCCACAAAACTGTAGGAATATTAGTAATTTTAAATTTATCTTTAAACATATTTCCTCCATAATTTATAGAGGTAAACCCCTCCATAAAAGTTCTTTATTTTTCTTGTTTTTCATAATAAACTCCTCCTTTCACAGTTAATTCTATATAAAGTATGTTAACTGCAAATTTACTATTTATCTCTTCCTCAAATTTATTCTTAATTATATTATAACATATTTTGTTAAATTTTAATTACTTATGATACGGTCTTTTCACCTATAAAAACAGCCTTAACGGAGGTTTTGAACGTTTTATCCTCCCGGGCTATTGGTGAACTATTTCACTATAGCTAGGAGGTGGTATTGGATATGTTTGATACTTTTATAAAGTGTATATCAGTTGTTTATATAATTAGATTAATTCTAAAACATAATCTTTTTATACATCATTTAAAAATTAAGATTAAATTTCTTGGTCTTGATATAGAAGTTAAAAGCAAAGAAAAAAGTGCTCCATCCTCACAAGATTAGCACCTTTTCTTAATTAAACTTATTAATTTCATCCAATAGCCCTAAAACAAAATAAATGTTCTAAGGATTAGCTTAGTGTTCTCAGCACTAAGCTTTTCTTATTTATATTATATCAAATTTTTATAAAAAATAAACATATATAACTTTTCTCTATAAAAACTTTTTAACTAATAAATAAATTGGAAATTTATAAATCTATCCAATATCGTTCAATAATACAATTCTCATCTTCAATTAATACTTCATTCTCTATTTTTCCACCTTGAGATAAAATAGTTTTCTGAGAAGCAAAATTATCATTATCACAAGTTAATAAAACTCTATTAATACGTAATATGTTCTTACAATAAATTAATGCTTGCCTTAATTCTTCTTTTGCATATCCCTTATTTCTTTCAGACTTTCTTACAGAATATCCTATATGACCACCATATTGTAAAAGATAATCATTTAAAAAATGCCTTATTTGTATCATTCCAACAATACGATTATCACTTTTCCTAATTGCTAATAATTGTGTTGATGTAACTTTTCTTCCATCTACTTCTTCTGTTTCATTCAATAATGACTTTTCAATATATTCTTGTGGTGAATTCGAATTTCTTAAGAAACCAGTTCCATCCATTGATTCATTATTTTTAATAAACTCATTCTTATATGAGAATATGTCATCACCATATTCTATTGATACTTTCTTTAATACCAAATCTTCCATAAAATCACCTCTATAAATTTCTATTTGTCTACTACTTAAACTTGTTCCTAATTTCATTATAACATATTTTGTAAATGTACCATTACTTATGATACGGTATTTTCTCATATAAAAATGACTTTAGGCAAGTTATATCAATGCCTAAGGCTATAAATCTCACCTAATCTTAAAGGAAACTCGACTCACTTCGTTCGCTGAGTAAGTTCGCCTAACTAAATCAAAGATTTAGAGGCTTACTTATGGTACAGCTCTCCGTAACTATTCTAAATGAGGTTTTTCCATTTTATTCTTGTGTATATATTCTACATAAATATGGTATAATTCTAAAGTAATATTTTGAAATCCGTAGTAGGATGGCTACGGAGGTTTTGAACGTTTTATCTCCCTAGGCTATTGGTGATATTTCATCATAGTTAGGGGGTGGTATTGAATATGCTAGAATTAACTATAAAAAGCTTTGTTACTATTTATATTATTAAATTAGTATTAAAACATAATCTTTTTATTTCTAAGTTAATTATCAAGATTAAATTTCTTGGTATTCATATAGAACTTAATGGCAAAGAGAAAAAGCACCCATCCGACAATGATTAGTGCTTTAAACTCTTAAATCAATATAATATAATATTTTATTCAATAGCCCTAAAACAAAATAAATGTTCTAAGGATTGCTTAGTGTTAGCGCACTAAGCTTTTCTTATTTATATTATATCAAATTTTTATAAAAAATAAACATATATATTTTATATTTTTTAATTCTAATATTTATAAGATTTTATTTAAGAACTCAATATTTTCAATATAATAATCATTTGCTTTTTCATATGACCAACTACAGTGTTCTATTACCATAAGTATTAAATAATACTTTAACTTCTTATGAAAATTATCATCGATTTTCATATATAGCCTATATCCATCAATGAAACACTTCTCATACTGTTTGTTTACAATAAAATATTTGAAATATAAATTAGCTAAGTCATTCTCACAATTATCAGGATAACTTTGCTCAAAATCTATTATCGCTTTAATCTTATAGATTCCTGCATTCTCTTCAACCAATACATTTCTACCATCAAAATCATTATGTGTTAATCTAAATTCAGTAACACCAAATATCTCTTTATAATTTTGTTTAATAATATCTATAGCTTCAAATAATAGTTCTTTATATGGTAAATTTTGGTTTTCTATTTCTTCTATTCTTTGTTCCAACTTTCTAATTTTATAATTTTGAAAGTTATCAGCTTTTATTTTTTCATCCCATCCATCTGCATAATTAAAGACCCTATCTGAATGTATTTTACCTAATGCTTCACCTAAGTCTTTGAATATAGATAATATATTTTCTTTATCTAATTTTGAAAATATATTTAGTGCTGCCTGTATCAATTTTATATACTAAATGTCTTCCTATATTATGATTACCAACTGGTACAATCGTAAATTTTTCATTTGCTATTATTTTATTTAATATGTTTTCTATATCCTTCTTAGTATAATTCACTCTAATTCCTCTCACCAATATAATTATTACCCTTATTACTTATGATACGGTATTTCCACTAACAAATCAAACCTTAACCCAGTAATATCAATACTTTACAAGCAAACCGCATTTATTTATGGTACGGTTCTCCATAACTACTTCAAGTGAGGTTTTTCCATTTTATTCTTGTGTATATATTCTACATAATTATGGTATAATTCTAAGGTGATATTTTGAAATTCCGTAGTAGGATGGCTACGGAGGTTTTGAACGTTTTATCCTCCTGGGCTATTGGTGAACTATTTCACTATAGCTAGGGGGTGGTATTGGATATGTTTGATACTTTTATAAAGTGTATATCTATTATTTATGTAATTAGATTAATTCTAAAACATAATCTTTTTATACATCATTTAAGAATTAAAATTAAATTTCTTGGTCTTGATATAGAAGTTAAAAGCAAAGAAAAAAGTGCTCCATCCAACGAAGATTAGCACTTTTTCTAAGATTCATAATTTATAACATAAATCTAATCCAATAGCCCTAAAACAAAATAAATGTTCTAAGGATTGCTTAGTGTTACCAGCACTAAGCTTTTCTTATTTATATTATATCAAATTTTTATAAAAAATAAACATAAATAATTTTTTACATTTAAAATTATTAACTGTTCGATAAGTTGGAATTTATAATCATATTTGTAATGTTTCAATTAAATTCTGAAATATCAATTTCTGCACATAATCTGATGGATGCAAACCATCATTTATACATCCCTCACCATAAATGACATCATCAATCACTAATTGATTTTTTGCAAGGTGCTCCGTTATATACTTATAGTTATCGACTAATAGAAAATTTTTACTATCTGCAATGTCACGTAAAATTCCAACAACTTCATCGGTATGATAAATCCTATTCGGATAATACTCATTACTATGAACCGATGGTGTTGGGGTTAATAGAACCACCATTTTCCCTTTTCTAATCAATTGATCAACAACACATTCACAATTAGCCTTTAATTCTCCCATACCATTCTTACGTTTACGGTCATTCAATCCCATTAAAACAAATACCAAGTTATCATCACTTGATATTAGTGTATCGAGATACTTATTTATCTGATACGAAAATGCTCCTCCACATCCTTTATTCTCAACAGTCATGTAATATAATTATTATGTAAGTATTGCTCCAATAAGCCCCACCAACTGTTAGGTGCCACTCTTCTAAAATATTTTGTTCCATCCTCTTCAAACATCAGTTCTTCAGTCTTATAACTCATGGAACTACCAGCACCAGCAGCAACACTATCTCCTATAATCTTAATTTTTATGCCTTTTACTAATATATCTTTATACATCATTCCACCTCTATAAATTACTATTTGTATAGCACTTGAAAAGTATTTTGCTCTTTTATTATAACATATTTTGTTAATTTATCATTACTTGTGATACGGTGTTTTAACCTATAAAAACAGATTTAACCAAGTAATTTCAATGCCTAAGTCAATAAACCTCATTTACTTGTGATACGGTTCACCCTTTATTATCCTATATCCCCTATATATCTGTTCTAAAAGCATTACTCTGAACAATTGATGGGGAAAGGTCATTTTAGAAAAACATATTTTGTAATTAGCTCTTTTTATAACTTGATCTGATAGACCTAAGCTTCCTCCTATGATAAAAACTAAATTAGAGTTTCCTTCTAATCCACAGTTATCTATGAAATTTGCAAATTCTTCTGATGAAATTTGTTTTCCTTTTAAATCCATAGCTACAACATAAGCATTATCTTTAATTTTTGATAATATGCTTTGACCTTCTTTATCCTTTATTTGAAGTTCTTCCTTTTCTGATGCATTATCTGGTGTTTTCTCATCTTGAAGTTCTATTATTTCAAGCTTACAGTATCTTGATAATCTTTTAGAATATTCATCTATGGCATCTCTTAAATATTTTTCTTTTATTTTTCCTACAGTTATTAATGTTATATTCACTAAATTTCCTCCTAATTTTTTAATTTAACTAATAAGTTCATAATACTATTTGAGCAGCAAAACCTCTGAAACCCGCATGAACAGAACAAATAGTTAACTATTTATATAGTTATATAGTTTCATAGTTAACTATTTTTCTAGTTTTATAGTTCCATATTTAAATAGTTTTATATTAATCTATTTGTATAGTTTTACATTAAAATATACTATCACTACACCAATAATACCTATATTTTACTATGAATAATTTAGAATGTCATAGGTAAAATTATAATAGATATTAATTAAATATTATATAGGTGGTGTCTAAATATGAAAAAATTTTTAAAGATTAATTTATTTGCTTTTTTAACTATAATTCTATCCTTTAATTATGTTGTATGTTATGCTACTCCTATTCCAGATGTAAAGTTAACAGTTGATTCTCCAACTGCTTTTGAATTACCAAAATATTTTAGAAAGAGCACAGATAAAATTACTCCTTCAGAAAATATAAATTTGTCTGGTCTAGATAAGCTTAATATTTCTGGTAGTGGCCAATTTTCTAAAACTGGAGTTCCTTTAATGAAGGATTCTATAGGTAATGATTTGCCTATAACCATTATTGACTTAAGAGAAGAATCCCATGGATTTATTGATGGTATTCCTGTAAGTTGGCAAAATGCTAACAACGATGCAAATAGAGGCTTAACAGTAAATGAAATCATTGCTGATGAAAACTCTAGATTAAAATCTATTCCACTTAATAAACCTATTGCTTTAGAGGGTTTTAAAAACGTTATTATACCTTCAAAGGTTCAAAATGAAGCTGAGCAGTCTAAAGCTTATTCATTATCTTATATTCGTATTCCTGTAACATATAAAAATTTACCTACAGAGGCTATGGTAAATTATTTTATTGAAGTTGTAAAAAATCAACCTGAGGGCAGTTGGCTTCATTTCCATGGCAATGAAGGACTTGAAAGAACTACGACTTTTATGATAATGTACGATATTATGAAAAATTGTAAAGAAGTTAATCTAAATGATATTATCACTCGCCAAGTCTTATTGTCCAAGATGGATAAAAATACTAGTGATAAATTTTATTCAGGAGAAGTTTATAATTTTTTAAATAATTTTTATAATAATTGTAAATCCAGCGAATCTAACTCTAATAAACAGATTTCATAGAAACTTTAACTGTTATCTCATTACTTTTATTAAATTTATCAAAGTAATCTATTTTACTATGAAAATAACTCACCATATTAATTATGATGAGTTATTTTTAAATTATATATAATATAACTTATATATTACTTTAGTGCTTTAAGAGCTACAGTATTTAATAAGCTCCATGGTTTATTAAAGTGTGGTTGGAAAAAGAAATCTGTCATTGCCAGTTCTTCTATGGTCATGTTATTTTGAATTACTACAGATAGGGTATTCATGTGTTGAGTTAAATCTTCATCAGAAATAATCTGTCCTCCAAGAATTCTTCTTGTAGCTTTGTCATAAACAAGCTTTATGGTTGCTTCCTTATAGGTTGGCATAAACTCTGGTCTATGATTTTCACTAACCATTACTGAGTCAATCTCCATAGATGTGGTTTTCTTAGCAACCTCTTCTGTTAACCCTGTTGATGCTATACATTTATCATATATCTTTATTCCTGAAGTACCTTGAGTTCCCATATACTTAAGAGTTGGGTTTACTAGATTTTTAGCAACTAAGGTTCCCATTCTTACAGCATTAGTTGCAAGAGGAATATATCTCTTATCCCTTGCTGGATTATATTCTACAACACAGCAATCTCCAGCTGCAAACACATCTTTAACACTAGTTCTCATATATTCATCTATTATTATTGCTCCATTTGGAAGAGTGTCTAATTTTCCTTTTACTAAACTTGTACTTGGTATAAATCCTATGCAAAGTACTACTAAATCTGCTTCATGACTTCCTTTATCAGTTACTACCTTAGATACTATACCATTTTCTCCTTCAAACCTTTGAACTTTTTCACCTAAAGCTAGTTTTACTCCACGGTTTTTAAATTCATTCTCTGCTATATCTGTAAATTCTTTATCAAGATACTTACTCATTATTCTGTCTTCTGCATCAACTAGGGTTACATTTTTACCTTTCATTTCAAAGGCTTCAGCAAGTTCTACCCCTATATATCCAGCTCCTACAACTGTTACATTCTTAGCATCAGCTGATTTCTCTATAATTGTTTTTGCATGACTATAATTTTTACATAGTAATATATTTTTTAGGTTTCTTCCTTCAAAATTAGGAACTATTGGCCACGATCCCAAGGTTAAAATTAATTTATCATATTTTTCTTTTACTATATCACCAGTCTTTAAATTTGTAGCTGTGATTATTTTTTCATCCATATCAATATCAGTTACATCATAATTCATTCTCATGTTTATACCTAGGTTATTTAAATTTTCTGGGGAATTATAAAATAATTTTTCTGGTTCATTTACTACATTAGATACACTTAAAGCGATTCCACAAGAAAGGAAAGATATATTATCATTTCTCTCATAAACTGTAATCTCACTATCTGGATAAAGTTGTTTTGCATTTACTACCGCTGCTGTTCCTGCGTGCGTACATCCTATTACTGCAATTTTCATAATACATGACCTCCTATAATTTACACCTAAATAAAATTTATTCTTATATTATATTCTAAAAGTTATTTAATTATAATCTCATAACAACGTTTGTTATTTAACAATCATTATCTAATAATATTTTACCTCAAATATCATTTTATTCAACCATGCTATTAGTATATATAGATAGATAAGCTTTCATTCTCTTAACTTTTCTTTAATTTTCATTATTTTTCATATAGTTATAAAAAAGTGCTTTAGCAAAATATTTTAGACTAACTTATTTTGCCAAAGCACTTACTCTAATATTCGTATTTAAATTAATATCCTAATTCTTCATTCAAGAAAATCACATGTATCCTATCCTTATTTCCCTGTCTTCTTATTATAGTATATTCATTGCAAATTCTGTCTTCACTTGAACAATCCATACAATGGCCTACCTTTACACAAGGAGTAACTCTATTTAATCTTTTGCAATTTGCAGGTGCTGATACTCTTTCATTTCTCTTAATGGCTTCTTCAATATTCTCTACGATTTTATTTATTCCTGCTATAATTATAACTTTATCTGGACCATATAACATAGCTGCTACTCTATTTCCATTGCCATCTACATTGTATAACTCGCCTTTTTCTGTAATTGCATTAGTACTAGTAAAATATACGTCAGCAGAGAAAGTGTTTCTATATAATTTTTTCAAATCATCCTTACTTAACCCATCCTCATATCTGTCTAGGAAATTATATTTTCCACTTCTTAAATAATCAATAACTCCAGTTTCAAATAGGCTCATTGAACCACCACAGCTTACTGTATCATCATCATTGGTAAGTTCATTAATTTTCTCAATGAGTTCCTCATGACTATTTACTAAATAGCCATTCATACCATTCTTTTTAAGTGAATTAATTGTACCATTAACCCTACTTTCCTTTAGCCATTTCATATTTTTATCCATAAACAATCCCCCTATAAATTTATCATATAATTAATTATATCATAGCCATATATAGAATATCTTACAATAATACATATATAAAAAACCCTAATGAATAAAAAATTCACTAGGGCTAATATTTATATTATTTTCCGCAACATTTTTTGTACTTTTTACCACTTCCACAAGGACATGCATCATTTCTACCGATTTTAACTTCATTTATTACTGTTTTTGATTCTCTCCAAGTTTTTTGTATCTCTTTTCTTTTTTCTGGTGAGAATATTCTATCCCATTGTGATAATGTATAAAGATAGTCTGCTTTAGAATCAAGCATATTGAAGTATAGTTTTTCATAATCTATTTTGAAGCTAACTTCTGAATCACTTTCTATAGCTTCAAGATCTAATTCTTTATCTATACTTTCATTTATTCCATCTAAGAATCCCATAAAGTAAATTTCATTAACGTCAAATTCTTTAACTAGTTCAGAGAACTTTCCACTAATAACACCGCCATCAATTGCTAAAGCTTTTGTATATATTGATTTTTCAACCTTTGCATACTCTTTCCAAAATGCAGGTTCTCCATTTTCTTTTACATACTCTACAACATAATTTGTCCAATTGCTATATATACTCATGTTATTTTCTCCTTCTTTATAACAAATTTTGTTTATCTATTTTATTAATTATAATAAATTTTTATTTATCTTTCAATAATATCTTATTTCTGTATTTTTAAAGTAACTATTTCATCCTTGGTAAATGGTTTTGATATATTATAGTTTCCACCTAAACTTTCAACACCTTGATTATCTACTGTAATCATTATTTTACTCACAGATTTCAACTGACTCAAAGAGTTTGATATAGACTTAAGTATTGTTACTTCTTGAACTTCAGACATTTGAAACATAGCTTCTGGGCTTAAATTAATATTTGCTATGCCATCCTTAATGGAAAAACTTAAAAGTCTTGTTTCCTTTGGTAAAATAGGCTTGCTTTTTTCACTAACCTTAGCTGGTCCTTTGATGAGTTCTTGCATGATCATCTCACCTATTAAATCCTCACTATTAATTAGTCTCTCTTCCTTTATAATCTCAGACTTTTCAGCATCTCCTCCAAAATATAGAGTTATATCAATATAGCCATCATCCTCTGTAGCTCCTTTAGTATTTTCAAGTTTCTCTTTACTTATTATACTTGCCTTATCTTTCTTTATACTCATAGTTTTTGTAAGGTAAATTCCGCCTACAACTAGTACTATTACAACTACTGTTATTGTTAATACTAAACTAAAGGTCTTCTTTTTCATTCTACACCTCCTATTACTAACCAAACTTTTTATCCGATGACTACCCAATCTAATACTTCCATCTTCTTCAAAGTGGGAATAAAGAGTGGCTACGTCCCTGGATAACGATTTCTAGAGCTTCAAATAAGCTAAGAACTCTGTTTATATTTCTGATAATATACTATGCCTATCTCTATTGCACATTTTTAATTCTATATCTTTTTCTACCCTAATATTGTTTTCCCTTAATACACTTGCTACAGTTTCATAAGCAAGCTCCGGATAATTATTTGTTTTACTTAGATGCCCTAAGTATATAGTTTTATGATTTCCTTTTAAAATATCTACTATAGCTTTACCACAATCTTCATTGGATAAATGTCCTTTTGCACTTAGTATTCTTTGCTTTAATGGATATGGATATGGTCCAAACTTAACCATTTCTATATCATGATTACTCTCTATTAAAATCATATCACTATCTTCTAGTGCCATTTTTACTTCTATAGAAAAGTGACCTAAATCAGTAGCTATACAACATGATTTTTTAGAGCCATGTACTCTATAACCTCTAGGGCATGCTGCATCGTGAGGTATAGGAAAATTCTCTATGGTCAAATCATTAAGTTCAGTAAACTTACCATCAATTATTTTTATATTTTTCTCCTTAATACTTCCAATCTTCCCATCCATGGCTTCCCAGGTGAGACTTGGTGCATATATAGGAATATCGTATTTCCTTGAAAATACTCCGGCCCCTTTAATGTGATCTGAATGTTCATGAGTAATAAATATACCATCTATAGAATTAGGATTTATACCTATGTCCCCTAATTCTTTATCGATAGCCTTACCTGGCATTCCCACATCCACTAGAATGTTACTATTGTTTTCTGATACAAATATACTATTCCCACTGCTACCACTAAATAATGGGCAAAATTTCATAATTATCTCCTCAATCTAGTATCTAAAATACATATAAAACTTATATATTTACTCTTCTAATATCTGCACCTAAAGCTTTAAATTTTTCTTCTATATACAAATACCCTCTATCTATATGTTCAATGCCTTCAACTTCAGTTTTTCCTTGGGCTGAAAGACCTGCAATAACTAAAGCTGCACCTGCTCTTAAATCTGTAGCTTTAACATTAGCTCCAGATAAATTTTTAACTCCATCTATTATAGCTATTCTACCTTCTATTTTAACATTTGCACCCATCTTCTTTAACTCATCTATATGCTTAAATCTTGATTCATATATACTTTCATTTACAATGCTTCTTCCTTGCGCCATAGTTAAAAGAGTACTCATTGGTTGTTGTACATCTGTTGGAAATCCTGGATATGGTAAAGTCTTTATATTTACACCTTTAAGGTTATTTCCACTTCTAACTATAACTTTATCCTCATCTTCTATAACTTCTACACCCATTTCCAAAAGCTTTGCTGAAATAGATTCTAAGTGTTTTGGTATTACATTATTTAATGTAACATCTCCACCACAAGCTGCTGTTGCTATCATAAAAGTTCCAGCTTCAATTTGATCTGGTATTACTGAATAATTACATCCTGAAAGTTCCTCTACTCCAGTAATCTTTATTACATCAGTTCCAGCACCTTTTACATTTGCCCCCATAGTATTTAAGAAGTTGGCCACGTCTACTACATGTGGTTCTTTTGCTGCATTCTCTAAAACTGTAGTTCCTTCCGCAAGAACCGCTGCAAGCATGATATTTATAGTAGCACCTACGCTAACTACATCAAAATATATAGTTGTTCCAACTAATTTTTCTGCAACCAGATTTACTGCACCATGTTCTATGGTAACTGTAGCTCCTAAGGCTTCAAATCCTTTGATATGCTGATCTATTGGTCTATCTCCAATAGGGCAGCCCCCTGGAAGTTCTACTCTAGCTTTTTTAAATCTAGATAATAATGATCCTAATAAGTAATAGGATGCTCTCATATTTCTTACTTCTGGGATTGTAGCATTGGTTGTTACTATATTTGTGCTATCAATTTTTATTGAATTACAACTTGATTCTACCTTACATCCTAAATATTCTAAAATAATTTCTAAACAATTTATATCTTCTATATTAGGAACATTCTCTATTGTACAAACTCCCTTAGATGCTAAAATTGCTGCTGGTAAAATTGCTACAGCTGCATTTTTTGCGCCATTAATATTTACATTTCCAAATAATGGATTGCCTCCATTTATAACTAATTTTTCCATACAGGTATCATCCTCACTATTTATATAATGTCCATACTTTACATATGTTAACTTAATTCCATGTCTATCTATATCTATGTCAATTAAACCTAATTTTTAAATGTTAAAATCTCATAATTATAATTATATCACAATGTTCGTATATTTTAATAAAAATTTTAAATTTATAAGTGTAATTTTTAATTTTTATTTTTATATACATATAAAAGTAAAAATATAATTAACTATATATGTCTATTATAACCTATTATTATATGTTATAATACTGTTAATTGTAGCGTTAAAGTATTTTATAATGATATAATACTTTATAATAAAAATCTACATTCGGGAGGAAAAAATGAAATATTATTTAGTTGCATTGGTGGATGATAAATCTGTTGATGACATTATATCTATCCAAAAATTTTTAAATAAGAAATATAAGTTGTATAAAAACATATCTAATTTGTACATTCCTCTAGGTTCTGTCTCTAATACAGAGCTTGATAAATTAGATGAGATAATCTCAAAAATTTTATCTCCTTATAAAAAATTTAAAGTTGGAATTGATAATGACATTTTCATCAACGATACATCTAATACCGTAAACTTAAAAGTTAAAGATAAAGGATACATAAACAAGATATCTAGAAGCATGTTTGACATGTTTAATACTCATGGTATAAGTGTTAAAGATTTCTCAACACTATCCTATTTTAACATGCCTATTTCTAATGCTAACAACGCAATTAGAAAGGCCTATTCAAATAACTTATTTACCTTAGATGAAAATAAAGATAAAACTGATTTGTTTAATTTTACTAAGATAAATAAAATCGAGATTTGGAAACAACTTAACAATAGACGAGATACCTTAGTTAAAAGTTATGATTTAAAAGAGTTTTAATATTAAAAACAATTTCTTTTCTATGATTTTAACTTTATAGTTAATAAGATTAAGAGAAGATATACCCCTTAAATTTTTAAATAATTATATCCATATTAGGGTAAGCTATCTTTAAAAGGATGGTGAAAGTTTTTATGTTGGGTATAATTTTCTCAATAATTGCAGGGGTAACTATGAGTGTTCAAGGTGTATTTAATACAGAACTCTCAAAAAAAATTGGACTATGGGAGACCACAGTATTAACCCAAGCTATTGCACTTATAACTGCCCTAATAGTGTTATTCTTTGCAGGTGACGGTACCTTTAGAAATTTAAAAGATGCTAACAAACTTTACCTTTTGGCCGGAGTATTGGGTGCTGTTATTACGTTTACAGTAATTAAGGGTATGTCTAGTCTTGGTCCGGCTATAGCTGTAGCAACTATTCTTATTGCCCAACTTATTGCAGCTGCACTTATCAATCACTTTGGTTGGTTTGGCTCTACTGAAGCTGGATATGGAATACGAGAATGCATCGGTGTTATCATAATGATAGCTGGAATTATAGTTTTTAAATGGAAAGGATAGCTTCTATCTTTTCTATTTTTTCGTAAGGAGTTTTAACAGTTCTCAAATAGAAATCTTTTTTCATATAAATCGAATTATTAAATCTTAAATTATTATTAATAGGAGGTAGACTATGGATTTCAAACAATTAGAAGCATTTATTACAGTGTCTAAACTTAGAAGTTTTTCTAAGGCTGCAAATGCTATTTACCTATCTCAACCTACTATAAGTTCTCATATTTCTAGTTTAGAAAAAGAACTTAATATTCAATTATTTGATAGAACATCTAAGGAAGTTAATCTTACACCTGTAGGAGAATCTTTTCTACAATATGCTAATGATATTATAAATTTAAGGAATAATGCTATCACCGATCTATCTAATTTCAATAATAATATTACTGGTGTCTTAAACATTGCTGCTAGCACTACTCCATGCAATTCCTTACTACCTACTCTTGTTTCAACCTTTAGTGAACTCTACTCAAACGTTAAATTTAACATTAAAGAACAAGGTTCTGTATCTATAATTAAAGATATTATAGATCTTAAATGTGAAATTGGTTTAGTTGGTACAATCATAGATAATTCAAAAATAAATAGTTATAAGATAATGGAAGATGAACTTGTTATTGTTTCTAATCCAAAATTAAATTTACCTGAAACTATTTCTATTGATGATTTAATAAAATACCCTTTTATAATAAGAGAAAAGGAATCTGCCACTCGACATACTTTAGAAGCTCAGCTTCATGCAAGCAAAATAGATCCTAAGAAATTAAAAGTTCTTTGTGAGGTAAATAGTGTACATGCTCAACTTAAACTTATTAATCTAGGATTAGGAATTTCTATAATTAGTAAAAGCCTATGTGATGATGGCTTTATTAGTGGTAACATGCGTATAAGTAGAGTAGAAAATGTAGACTTAAGAAGAGATCTTTTCTTAATAGTAAGTTCTAAAAGAACTCTTACTCCTATTGCAAGAGCATTTTTCTCTATGTGTAAGAACATATATAATTTATAATAAAATTTACAAAGCTTTAAAAGCTAAGATTAGAATATAAAAATTCTTAATCTTAGCTTTTATTTTTATAATAAATAAAAGCTTTAACAAATACTCCTAGTTTACATATACTAATAAGTGTAATAAGTATATAAGGAGTATTTTATGCTTTTTAATAAAAAACTTGATCCAACTCTTAAAAATGTGATGGATAATGATATTTATAATAGATATAGAATAATAATTAAATATGGTAGCATTAAAAATTCAATAGAGAAAAACATTAAATCTTCAAAAGGTGAAGTCTTGTATAATATTAAATCCTTGCATTGTTTATGTGTACTTGCTACCAAAAGGGCTATTAAAAGAATTATAGAGCTTCCGGAAGTCAAATATATATGCATTGACGACATAGCATTTTTATGCAACAAAAATATCCTTCATGCCAATGGAGTTTTTTTAGATAACAAAAGATTTGAAGTGTTAAAAAATAAAGAGGTTTCCGGTAAAGGCATAGGTATTGGTATTATTGATAGTGGCGTGTATCCACATATAGATTTATCTACCCCATCAAATAAAGTAAAAAAATTTATTGATATAATTAATGGTTCAACATATCCTTATGATGACAATGGTCATGGGACTTTTATTTCTGGATTAATATGTGGAGAAGGTACAAATAAAAAAGTAAAACAACATGGCATTGCTGTTGATAGCCATTTAGTTATGGTAAAAGCCTTTAATAAGCTTGGTAAAGGGTATATTTCAGCTACTTTATTTGCTTTAGAATGTTTATATAATAGTATTGATGAATTTAATATAAAAATAGTATGTGCACCTTTTGAAATAACTACTTTAAATAAGTTTATTTTATCTCTATATGATAAAATTTTTACTATACTTAGAAATAAAAACATAATAATAGTTGTACCTGCTGGTAATAATGAAGATAAAGAAGATACTATAAAAGGTATTGCTCTATCTGATAAAGTGCTTACAATAGGTGGAATAGATACAAATTCTACTTATAAAATAAGTGATTATTCCTGTTGCGGCTCTAATAAAATATTAAAAAAACCTGATTTTGTTGCTGCCAGTGATGATATTATATCTTTAAACACTGACTGTAATTATATATCTGAGAGAGATGGTGAAAAAATATATCCCCCACCTCTTACTTCTCCTTATACTATTCGTAGTGGAACCTCTATATCCTGTGCTTTTATAGCAGGTATCTGTGCACTATTATTTGAAATAAACAACGAGTTTACCTTTGATGATATATATACTTTATTGAGAATAAATTCAACCTTGATAAATGATAAAAAATATAAACAAGGTAATGGATATATAAATATTAATAACTTAATTGGTACTGATTTGTCTTCTATTTTAATTAATAAGGATAATAAAAATAAGCATAAACATAAAAAGTAAAGCACCCTAATTTACATGGGGTGCTTTACTTTTTTATATTAATTTATCATTTAATAATTCATTTCTTAACATATCTAAAATATTTATAGTAGATTTTTCTCTTATTTCTTGCCTATTTCCAGAAAGGTTTAATTCTTTTGTTGAAACCTTGCCCCTATAATATAATCCTATATATACTCTTCCTACTGGTTTCTCAGCAGTTCCTCCACCTGGCCCTGCTACTCCTGTAGTTGATATTCCTATATCAGCTCCTGAAGTCTTAGCTATTCCTTCAGCCATTTGAGCTGCTACCTGATGGCTAACAGCTCCAAATTTCTCAAGGGTTTCTCTTTTTACATTAATTCTATTGATTTTAGCTTCATTACTATAGGTTACTACTCCTTCAAGTAAACTTTTTGATATACCAGGATAGTTAATTAATCTTGCTGCAACCATTCCTCCTGTACAGGATTCTGCAGTAGAAATAGTTAAACCCTCATTAACTAACATTTCTCCTATTGCATCTTCTAGAGTGATCTCTCCTTCTCCATATATACTATCATTTATCATAGTTAATTTTAATCAGAATTCATAAGTAAATTATAATTTCTGATTAAATTTCTCCCCCCTTAGTTAAACACATTTTCTAAGTTTTTAAATACATCTTTATTTTCTTTAATCTTACCATCATTACCAAGAACCACTATATAATTCATCTTCATAACATCTGCTACTAATTTTGAGAAGTTATTAATATCCTTAACTGTAGTAGATAACACTTCTTTCCTTTCCTGTTGTCTATCCACCTTAGATATTCTTCTTATATAATAGCTAACTGCTGCATCTCCTGCCATGGATGGAGTTAATTGCATATCTAGTTCACTTATAGTTCCTATAATGTATTTTAGCATTTCTCTATCTGTAGTTGTAAAATTATCCAAGTATTTAGCTGCATTATCATAAGTCTTTAAGGTCTCTTTTATATTAGGGTCTCTATAACTAGCAAACATAAAATTACCACTTCTAACTATATTAGCAAAAGCTCCATAAGCTCCACCCTGTACTCTAACTTTATTCCATAGATAATCCATGCCAATTATAGTTTTTAGCACTAATAACTTTCCTGTGTATTCATATCCTAATTTTTTATAGTTATATCCCTTTGCCACATATTGAACATTAGATGGAGTAAGCATTCCTTCATTTTTGTTTTCTTCATGGAAGCCATACTTGTTAATTTGTACTTCTTCATCAGATAATACTTCTAATATTTCTGAAATATTCTTCTTTACAGCATTAACCTCTTCATCTTTACCAGTTACTGCCACTAATAAGCTATTTTTATTAAATACCTTATTCATTATAGCTTGAAATTTCAAAATAACAGTATCTATTCTATCATCAAAGTTATTTTCTATCTCCTTTAAGAATTTATAGTACTCATATCCTGAAGTTTTTTCTATATATTCATAAGCAGGAGAAAAATAAGCTCCTAATCTTGTAGTTGCAACTTGATGTCCTCTATCCATAAGCTTCATTTCTATTCTTGATATTAAAACTCTTATAAGTTCTCTTATTCTCTTTTTATCTTCAAAGGATGTATTCTTAATTATATCTGCCAATATTTCTAAAGCTCTTGGAACTCTATCTACTACTACACTACAATGTCCTTCAAGGTAAGTACTATATCTAAGAACATCTTTACTATCACCATATACTTCATTTTTAAAATATATTCCACCTGTATTAATTAGTATTTCATTAGATAAATCCACATAACTATAGGTTTTAGTATTAATTTTTCCTAGTAGTGTGGTTAATAGACTTAGATAGGAAATATCTTCTTGTGCTATGGTTCTGCTATCAAACATGAAATCTAAGTAAGCAATTTTACTTGTAAATGCATCATGATGAAGTAGTTTCACTCCGGAAGCATCCTCCTCTATAACACCTAATTCTTCAACTTTCTCGTCTATATCATCTATAGATAATACTGGTATTGTTTCTAATATTTCCTCTGGATCAGGAGTATTTTGTCTATTTATTAAAGACTTTGTTTCATTAATTATGTCTTGTATTTCCTCAACAGACAGATTTTCTTTATATTCCATTAATCCAGTTCTTAATTTTTTATCCTTTTCATCTGCTAAACCCCTTTTAGGCGCTAACACTATTAATGAGCTATGATTATTGTTTAATATATATTTTTCAATTAATTGTTCAAAATAATTTGAAGTTAGTGCTTTCTTTATTTTTTCCATATTTTTTTCATATTTTAAGTGAATTAACGGATCTCCATCATGTAGCCAGCTATCCATAGCTGTCATATAATAGAATAACCCTTTAGGCATGCCCTGAAAATCTGCTTCTCTTAACTTAAATTCTGTAATGTTTATGCATGCCTCTATTAGTTTTTTATCAATTCCATTTTTAACCAATGATTTTAATGTATCAAACACTACATTCTTAAATTCTTCTTTTTTGCTTGCATCACTATTTTTAAGTACTATACTAAATACCGGTTGTAGAATCCCATTATCAAAACTTCCATATACATCCTTTCCTAGGTTAGCATCAAGGATTGCTTGTTTTAATGGAGCTCCTTGAGTTTCTAATAAAAGATATTCTAAAACACTTAGACTAATATATAATTCATCATTAGTACATTCTCCAGTAACAAAGTTTAATGCCATGAAAGTTTTTTCATCTTCATTATCTTCATTAGAAATAGAGTATTCTGTTACAGCCTCTTTCATTTCTTTAAAAGGCTTCTCTGGTAATATTTCAGCATCAATATCCTTTTTTTCAAAATTGTTTAAGTAATTGTCATTAATAAATGCTAATCTCTCATCTAAGTTTCCATCTCCATATAAGAATATATAGCTGTTAGACGGATGGTAGTATTTACTATGAAATCCTAAAAACTCCTCTTCAGTTAAATCTGGTATGAATTCTGGATCTCCACCTGATTCAAATCCATAGGTATTATGTTCAAATAAAGATTTTTGAATTCCTCTCATTAACACTCCATCTGGTGATGAAAATGCTCCTTTCATTTCATTATAAACTACACCCTTATAAGTTAGCTCATCTTCAGCATTTTCTAATTCATAATGCCAACCTTCTTGCATTAAAATTTCCTTTGTATTATATATATTAGGATAAAATACTGCATCTAAATATACATCCATTAAATTAAAAAAGTCCTTTTCATTTTTACTTGCTAGTGGATATATAGTTTTATCACTAAAGGTCATAGCATTTAGAAACGTGTTTAATGATCCTTTTATAAGTTCTACAAAGGGCTCTTTTGTAGGAAATTTGCGTGAACCACATAATACACTATGCTCTAATATATGAGCAACTCCAGTATCATCGCTTGGTGGTGTTTTAAACCCTATTGCAAATACTTTGTTAGAATCATCATTTTCCAGATGTAATAATTTTGCCCCCGTTTTTTCATGTATAAAAACTCTAGCTATAGAATTTATTTCTTCAACCTTTTCTTCTCTATGCAACTTAAATCCATGATATATTTTTCCCAAATTATAATTCATCTTTCTCCTCCTGCTATTTTATTATTTTATCTTTTAATAGTACTACTATTATTTATCTCCCAAACTTTAATATTCATTATTATATTTTAATATAAATTTAAAATAACTTATAAGTACCTTTCCCTATGGAAAAGCGCTATAACTCCTACTTAAAGTATATCTTATATATACTATATATAAAAATATATACTTTTAAGTTTTTATTAATTATCTATTTATGATAAAAGGTATGAAACTAGCTCTCTAATTTCATACCTATAAATTTAATATTATTGATATTCTTTTAGGATTGGAACAATTATTTTACCTAAAGTATTAACAAAATTTAATTCATCATAAGTAAATTCCTTATGATTAATTGAAGCTGTTAAGTATATTACTCCAATTATATCTATTTTATCTTTTAATAAAACTATAATATTAGATTTTAAATCAGGAATGTTTTTAATTTCATCATATTCATCTATGCAATCCCAATCTACTCCACAAATATTTTCTCCTGAATTTATTGTAGCCTTAATCTTATTGTATTTACGTATTTCATCAAATTCATCCAGTGTTTCATCTATAGTTTTAGAATATCTATTGACTAATTCCCCTTGTTTTATGGTAAATAATGTACATGAATCAGCTTCAATAATTTCTGTAATTCTATTAATTGTAATGGCAATTTTTTCATCTACATTTCCCTCTGAATTAATCAAATCTATGAATTCAATTAAAGTTGAGACATTCTTATAGTCTTGATTTTCACTACCCACAAATATACCACTTAATTTATTTGTAGTGCTTATTTTAGAACCATAGGATTCTTCCCATACTCTAGTAGCATTACGACCACTATTTTTAGCTGCATATAAAGCTTGGTCTGTTTTTTCAATAAGCTCTTCATAGGTAGTCGTATGATTAGGATAATTAGCTACGCCTAAACTTACTGTTACTACTCTTTTATCTCCCATAACTTTTGCCTGATAAATTTTCACTCTAATTCTTTCAGCTATAATCTTAGCTTCCTCTATACCTGTATTAGGTAATACTATAATAAATTCTTCTCCACCATATCTTCCTACTGCATCATCTTGTCTAATATTTTTTATAATTACTTCACATATCTTACTTAATACTTGGTCACCCATTCTATGTCCAAAGGTATCATTAATGGTTTTAAATTTATCTATATCTACCATTATAGTTGAAAATTCAGAGTTAAAATTAAAAGATCTGTCTATCTGTTCATGAATAAATGATTCTAAATACCTTCTTGTTAATGTGTTAGTCAACTTGTCTATAGTAGAATTTCTTTTTATATTAAGTTTATCAATTATCATGTACAAAATTCTACCTATAGTTACACATCGATGCATTGTCTCCTCATTTATGTTATTTAATTTTCTTTTACTTTCCACATATACATATCCTAACACATCATGATTATAATCATATTTACTCATACCTCTACTATTTTTAGAAATTTGAGTTATTGGTATACACATAGCTGCTTTTATATCATTTTCGATATCATAACTTAGTATATTCCCATTGGCATCACAAATAACTTTTCTACTTAACCTAATAGGTATTCCCTTATTTCTAGCTATGTTAACTATAGACATATCATCTGGCAGTTCTACATCATTTCCATCACTTGACACTACAGAAAATCTATTATTATTCTCTATTATTATATTAGTTTTCGTTGCTAAACTAATATAACTTATATATTTGCATATGATGTCCATACTTTCTTGACTATTTCCACATAAGTTATTTAGTAAGTCCTCAATGCTGTCAATATCTGCAAGATAATCCTTAGATGAATCCTTTAAGGATTTTATAAATTCTTCATTTATAAAATCACTCTCTAATATGATTTGAAATAAATCTTCAATATTTTCTGTTGTATTAATATTTATTTGGTCTAACTTTATTCCTTTTCTTTGATTATAGTAACCTTTTATTTGTAATAGTATTCGAAAGCAATCCACCATGTTTCCTTGATTCTGTAAAAAAGATTTCCTATAGTTCTTAGGAACTTGCAATAATATATCCAGTATTATATCGCAGGCTTCTGAAATATATAACGCTGCTTTAGCCCTATTTCCATTCTCATAATAGGTATATCCTATTTTATAATATATTTTCCAGGATAAATTAGAATTTTTAATATCTTTGTATAGAGCTAATGCCTCCTCTAAGGCACCTATAGGCATAGATTTATCTATAACTGCTTCAATATATATTAAAGTCAACTTATTAAGATCAGACTTTATTTCATGTTTAAACTTTTTAATGTAATAAAATATTTCTGTAGCTACACCATTTAAGTCTTGATTTAAAAGTTGTAAAACTCCATCGGATAACATTGACACCCTTAAATCAACATATAATATCTTTTCACTAGCCTCAATTACCTCTTCTATACTTTTCATTTTTCTATCTAAAAGTATCTTGTTTATAATACAAAGTAGCTCCATTTTATATTTCATTAAAGAATTCGTATTATCAAAAGCCTTTTTACCTTCTAATAAATAATCCATAGCTTTTTGTCTATTACCAATTAAGGAATTCATATAATATTCTAATATATAGTATGGAACTAATTCTTGCTCAAAAATTGAATTTCTTTCTATATATTTGTTGCATATATCTATATATCTAAAACATTCAGAATACTTTCCTTGTTTATATAATGTAGATGCCATATATACATAATTATAAAAATTCATATATATCAATTCATTTTGAGTAGCTATATTGGAAGCCTTATTTAAATACCTATATGCTTCATCATAATTTACTAAAACATAACTAAAAAATCCCATATTAGATAAAGCTATTACTTCATAAAATTTATTTTGTTCAATCTTACTTATTTCATAAAGCCTCTCAAACCAATTCAGTGCTTCATCACCATATTGGTAATAGTCTCCATATATAACTCCAATGCTATTATATATTCTAGGTAGTGCCTTAGTATAGTTCTTTTCATAACATTCAGTAACTGTTCCTTTTAATATCTTTAAAGCTTCTTCTTCCTTACATTGGGCAATCAATGCATTACAATAACTATTATAGAAACCAACTTTATAATCCATATGCTCTTCTTTACAAAGCCTTATTCCTTCCCTGCATACATCTTTAATCTTCTCATACTCTCCAGTATTGTATGAGTTTCTCACTATTATTCTTAAGTATTCTATAGTGCCTTTTAAATAATCTACATTTTCTAGTGATTTTGATATTTCCTTAGTGTAGTTCTCAATCTCTTCTTCCATACACAAATCTATGTATATCCAGATCATTTCTACCATAATATCTATATTAGTAATTATCTTATCTTGAAACTTACATAGTTCTTGAGCTTTAATATAATATTCTAATGCCACACTTTTTTCAGATATACTATTGTATAACTTACCTAAATTCATATTAGTTTCTATTTCATCATTAATAAATTCATATCTATTTTCAAACTTATCAATGATTTGAAGAATCTTAAAACTATATCTTATAGCTTCATTCACACTGTTTATATTCTCTAATCTCTGCTCGTTTTTCTTATAGTAGTATATAAGTTTTCTACTAAGCCCTAAAATCTCAAGATGATAGATAAGTTCTTCTATATAGATATTTAATTCATCATAGCAATATCGTTCAAGTACTACTACAATTTTCCTATGAATATCTTCCTTTGTAGATTGCTCTAAATCCTTATATAGATAACTTCTTAAAAATTTATTATAAAAGGTATACACAAATCCATTATCGCCTATGGAACTATATAATATACCCTTAGCTACCAACTGATTAACTACATTATCTACATCACTTTCATTTGTTGTAAGTACATCTTTTAATACTCTTACTGGCATTGGTGTATAAAAGAATGAAATTATATATAAAATTTCATAGGATAGTTTGTCTACATCTTTTAATTGGGTTTCACAGACCTTTTCCATATTCACTGGCATATACATATCATGGTTATCAGGCTTATACCATCTACCATTTTCTTCGTTTAAATATATGATTTCTCTATTACATAAATCCTTTAAGGACTCTTCAATGAATAATGGATTTCCCATTGAATATTTATAAAATGTACTTATAAATTCATCGGATATCTTCTCAACATTTAGTATATTTCTTAGCATCTTTGCAGAATTGCTCTCCGTTAATGATCTAAGGTGAACATTTAATGCAACTTTGTCTGCAATGTATTCAATAAACTGTGTAAAATTATTGTTATTAAGGCAATCGCCATCCCTATATCCAATAATAATAAGAACATTAGTCCTAAAATAGGTGTTGTTCAACATATATTGAATTAAATTTAGTGTTAATGTATCATACATATTCATATCATCTATGATAATTACCCCTGGGTTATCATAGTAATACTCTTGTAAAAATGATGATATCTTAGCTATAAGTATAAGTCTTTCTTTATTTTCTAGTTTAAAATATCCCAAATTTTCATTATTATTATCTCCATAAATGTCTGGAGCTAGCAGCATTATTTCTTTCTTATATTTGCTAATTAAATTTTTATCTGCAATACTCACTATTTTTCTTAATAACTGTGCAATAGTAACCTTTGTAGATTCTTCTTTATTACTTTTCATATAAAAACATCTAAGTCTTTTATTTTCTTTAACATTCATAATGTATTTTATGTGTTTTAATAACCGAGTCTTACCTATTCCTATTTCACCATGAATTAATATAATATTTTTAGTTTCATGATATTTAACTATATGATTAATGGACTCCATAATCATTTTTAGCTCTTCATCTCTACCTATTAATGGGATATTAAAATTTAATTCTCTTTTTTCACTATTAACTTCATATTTAAAGTTCATGTTATATATGGAATTAACTTGTTTAATAATATCAAAAATACTATTTATTGAGTTATCTCTACTACTACATAGTTTATCTATTAAATTATATAGTTTTACTCCAAACAACTCTTTATATTCTTGTCCTTCATTACTTTCCATGTGTTTTGTAATTATTTTACAAGTTTTAGAATCCCTATATCTTCCTTTATTTTTTAATGAAATACTAATTAATATTTCACATAATCTATTTATATAGTATCTTTCTTCTTTAAATTTATTAGAAGTAACCTCTTCTATGTCTTCTGAATAACTAGCTATGCCTGTTTCTCTTGATTGTAAAAGTGTGGTTAATTTATCTTTTAGTTTAACTTTAAAATCTAAACTTACATATATATTGTCATCACTAAATGGAACTACTTTCATATAATTGTAACTTTGATTATGTGCTACTACACATATTTCTAAAAATACTTTAATTAATATTTCTTCAGAAATGCCTTCTACAGCATCTAGCAATAACTTGTAATCACTATAAACTTCTGTAGTGTAATAATAATTATCCATCTTATCTTTATTATCTACACTGTTTACTACACCAAAATCTAAAATTCTTATAACATCATTTTTTATAGTGGGTATTTTTTCATATTCAGATATACAATAATTAATTATCTTATTTTCTATATTAGAATTATTTACAACATAAATGTTTACCATAGACATGTTATTATTTATGTCTATGGCTTCATATACAGAATAAATTCTATTTTGGTTTAATAATTCCACTATTTTATATCTTTCATTAATTATCTTCATATTTAGTACCTACCTAATTAAAATAATATTAAGTTTAATGTAGATTATTGTTAAATAACTCCCAACTATCTATCTTTATTACATATTATACCATACAGCACCATAATAATGTACTTATACATTTTCTTAATGACAAAATAATTTCTTCTATTTTTAGACAAAAATCTTCAATTTAATATTAAATTTTAACCCTATTGTATACAAATATAAATTAAGTTAATATTTCATAACCATCTTCAGTAACTAATATGGTGTGTTCCCACTGAGCAGATAACTTGTTATCTTCTGTAACAGCAGTCCAGTTATCATCTAACACAACAGTTTCTGGTACCCCTTCATTTATCATTGGTTCTACTGTAAATGTCATTCCTGGTAGAAGAATCATTCCTTCGCCCTTTTGTCCTATATGAGGTACAAAAGGTTCTTCATGAAATTCATTACCTACACCATGACCACCATAATCATAAACTACAGAATATCCTTTGCTAGTTGCAAGCTGATTTATTGCAAATCCTATGTCGCCTAAAGTATTAAAAGGTTTTATTTGCTCTATTCCTACCTTTAAGCACTCTTTAGCAGTTTGTACCAAATCTCTTGCTTTATCACTAACGTTTCCCATGAGAAATGTTCTATTCGAATCACCATAATAACCATCTAGAATACAAGTTACATCTACATTAACTATATCACCATCTTTTATTATAGTTTCTTCGTCTGGTATACCATGACAAACCACACTATTTATAGATACACAGGTACTCTTAGGAAAACCATGATATCCTAAAGGGGCTGGATATGCTCCATGGGATACTGTATATTCATGGACCCATCTATTTACTTCTTCTGTAGATATTCCTACTGTTATTTTTTCTTCTACCATATCTAGTATCTCTTTAGTTAGAGCACAACTTTTTCTTATTCCCTCTATATCCTTTTGAGATTTTATAATTTCTCTTGGTATTTTATATCCATACTGTTCACTTAACTTTTCTAAATACTTATCTTGCTCCATATGACACTTTTTATATTTTAATCCACTTCCACACCAACAACTATCATTTCTATTTAATTTAACCATATTAACCTCCATCATAATTAACCTCTTACATTCATATATAAATCTATTACATAATTACTCTATTTTATATACTATATGTTTTACTTCTATTATACCACTTATTCCTTCTTACCATATTTTAATAGTAAATAATAAATAAAAAAGTTTTGTAGAAATACATCTACAAAACTTTAAACAATTAAAAATGATAAATATAAATACGTCTTCCCTTTTTGTTCTTTAATAATTTTAAGTATTCGTATAAAGATACATGCTTTCTATTTAATGAATGCTGAGCTATAAATAAGTCATTTCTATTTAATGCTACATTAAACTCTTTAGCATGTACTACTTGAGAATGATATATTTTTTTGTTATTGTCTGCATATTGTATAACATCACCTATCATAATATAAGTATATAGTTCATCAAACCTAGCTATTGCTTCTTCTACTGTTAACTCCTTAAATTCATCTGCCATATTATTTCCTTGGCCATCTTTGTTTCCCCAATATTTTCTAAAGTATTCCGCACTTCTCCATGTCAGGGAAACTTTCTTTAAAGCCATTGGATCTTTAGTATAACAAAACCAATCTGTAAACTTTCTATAATCTGCCCCCTTCATTTTCATTCCACCTGCTACTAAAACTTGACTTATAAAATTAGTACAGTCATTATCCTTAAATACAGGGTATTCTTTTAAATTGGGAGTCTCTGCATAAGCTTCAGCATAAGCCTTTGCTCTCGCTCTATTATATACATAGTTTTTTCTATTGATTATCTCATCTTTAAGTTGGGATTTCCTTTTGATCCTTTTGATTATTTTAAGTAGTCTTATACTCTTCATAATCAACCTCCCATCTTAAATATTAAAGCTAATTAGGTTCTAATTTAACCTCTATAATACTTATATACTCACAATCTACTGATTTGTTTACTCTTCTCTGCCATTACCAACAAAAAATAGTGCTAATAATCCTGCTCCAGTATGACTACCTATAGTCGGTCCTAAATTATTAATTATACAATCCTTAACTCTTCCGCTTTTTCTACAGAACTCTTCTAACAACTTTGCATCTTCTAAACAATCTCCATGAGAAATAGTTATTAGTTGTTCTTCTCCTATACTTCTTTCCTCAAATTTTTTTACAAGCTCTAGCATAGCCTTTTTTCTACCTCTAACCTTACTAAGAGGTATTAGTTTCCCCTCATTATTCATATGAAGTACTGGTTTTACACTAAGTAAAGTTCCCACCGTTGCAGCAGAACTTGATACTCTTCCACCTCTTTTTAAATGTTTTAAATCATCTACTGTAAAGTAATGATTTATTTTTAGTTTTATTCCTTCCGCAAACTCAACTATTTCTTCTTTTGATTTATTTTCTTTCATCATATCATAAACCTTATATACTAATAATCCTATTCCCATACTAGCAGATAATGTATCTATTATAGTTATATCACAATCTGGATATTCTTCTTTCACACTTAAAGACGCATTTATTGCATTATTTACAGTTCCTGATAACCCTGAAGATAGTCCTATATAAATAATTGCTTTTCCTTCTTTTACTATATTTTTAAAAGCTTCTTCAAATTTATATACGTTAATCTGGGATGTAGTATACATATCTCCAGCTCTTAAACCATCATAAAACTCTTTAATATCCAAAGTCTGACCAAAATAATCCTCTATATCTCGGCCTTTGAAATTACACCCAATAGGTAAACCTACTATGTTGGGTTGATTTATAAATTCAATAGGTAAATCACTACCAGAATCAACTACTAAAACTACTTTGTTATTCATATATCATATTCCTCTCATTTATAAATTTATCTAGCTTTTACTACATTCATTTTATATACTTAATTTTAATTATGGTCTCTTCTATATTATAATAGCTAGTTCAATTATTTATTTAATTATATATTAACAAAATAAAATAAGACCAATTATTATTAGTATTATAATCATTTTACTATAAGTTAAAACAATTTACATCAATACTATATTATAATTAGTCATATATTACCATATTTTATTAGTTTATTCTATATATTTACCTAATTTTCTAAACTTATAATATCTCTTAGTCAATAAAGAGTCTACAGGTTCTTTACTTAATCTTTCTAATACTTCTTTTAAATTTGCTTTTATACTTAAAATCATTTTATTTGAGTCTTCCTGTGCTCCTCCTTTAGGTTCTTTGATAACCCTATCAATAACTCCTAAACCTAATAAATCTGAAGATGTTATTTTCATTATTTCAGCTGCCTCTTTAGCTTTAGTAACATCTTTATATAAAATAGATGCAAATCCTTCTGGAGATAAAATTGAGTATATAGAATTTTCAAGCATCCATACCTCATCAGCAACAGCAAGTGCTAGTGCCCCTCCACTTCCACCTTCTCCTATAATCATAGAAACTATAGGAACCTTTAAATTACTCATAGTCATAAGGTTTTTAGCAATTGCTTCCCCTATACCGCGCTCTTCTGATTCTATTCCACAAAAGGCACCTGGAGTGTCTACAAAAATAATTACAGGTCTTTTAAATTTTTCTGCTTGGAGCATAAGTCTTAATGCTTTTCTATATCCCTCTGGCTTTGGCATTCCAAAATTTCTTTCTATATTTTCTTTAGTACTATTGCCCTTTTGTATTCCAATAACTGTAACACTTTTATTTTCAAATTTAGCTATACCACCTACTATGGCACTATCATCGCCATAGCCTCTATCGCCTTTTAACTCTATAAAATCCTCAAATATACTATTAATATAGTTAAGTGCTGTAGGTCTCTTAATACTACGTGCTATACTTACCTTTTCCCACGAGCTAAACTTGTTATCCATCTACTTCCAACACCTCTATTCCTTGTATCTTCAATTCACATGTATTTTTATAATAGTACTAAGAGTACTCTTTATATCCTTTCTGTGTACAACCTTATCTACATAGCCCTTTTCCAAAAGAAATTCCGCTGTCTGAAAATTATCTGGTAGCTTTTGCTTTATTGTTTGCTCAATAACTCTTCGTCCTGCAAATCCAATAAGTGCATTAGGTTCAGCAAGTATTATATCTCCTATCATTGCAAAACTTGCTGTTACACCTCCGGTGGTTGGATCTGTTAGTACAGATATATATAGCAACCCCTTATCATTATGATAGGATAATGCTGCTGACGTTTTGGCCATTTGCATAAGAGAAAATATTCCTTCTTGCATTCTTGCTCCTCCAGAGCAAGTAAATATTACTATTGGGAGTTCCTCCTTTGTTGCTAATTCTATAGCTCGTGTAATCTTCTCTCCAACTACACTTCCCATACTTCCCATAAGAAAATTACTATCCATAACACATATAACTACAGTATTACCATCTATCTTTCCTATACCAGCTATAACAGCTTCCTTCATATTAGTAACTCTTTGTATCTTACTTACCTTCTCCGTGTATTGTGGAAAATCTAAAGGATTGTCTGAAATCATATCTGCAAATAATTCTTTAAATGTTCCTTCATCAATTGTTTGCTTAATTCTTTCTCTTGCTGTAAGTCTAAAATGTCCTCCACAAGAATAACACACTTTTAAATTATTTACTAAATCGCCTCTATATATGGTATTACCGCATTTAGGACATCTAATCCACATTCCATCAGGTACTTGTGGTCTCTTTTTTATCTCGCCCTCTTTATTGCTCGGTTTTACTTCAATATAAACATTTTTTTTAAATAATGACCTTAAATCTTTCATATAATTACCTCATTTAGATTTAAACTATTTAACTTTATTAAGATATGCTTCTAAGAACCCTGTATCAAAAGTTCCTTCTACAAAATTCTCATTAGTTAAAATATCAAGCTGAAGGTCTATGTTAGTACTAACTCCTTCTATTATGAATTCACTTAATGCTCTTTTCATTTTGCTTATAGCTTCTTCTCTATCTTTACCGTGAACTACAAGTTTACCAATCATTGAATCATAGCAGTGTGGAATTTTATATCCTTGATATACGGCAGAATCTAACCTAATCCCATTTCCACCAGGTACATATAAATTAGTTATTTCACCTGGACAAGGTCTAAAATTTTTATAAGGATCCTCCGCATTTATTCTACACTCAATAGAGTGACCTGTAATTTTTATATCTTCTTGTGAAAAACTTAACTTTTCTCCATAAGCTATCCTAATTTGTTCTTTTATTAAGTCAACTCCTGTTACCATTTCTGTTACAGGATGCTCTACCTGTATTCTAGTGTTCATCTCCATGAAATAGAACTTCTTATGCTTATCTACTAGGAATTCTATAGTTCCAGCATTTATATACCCTATAGATTTAGCTGCTTTAACTGCAGTCTCTCCCATTTTTTTTCTCATACTATCATCTATAAATACTGATGGTGCTTCTTCTAACACCTTTTGATTTTTTCTTTGTATAGAACATTCACGCTCGCCTAGATATACTATATTTCCATAATTATCTGCTATGAGTTGTATTTCTATATGCCTTGGTTTTTCTATAAACTTTTCTATATACATCGAATCATCGTTAAATGAAACTTTTGCTTCTCTCTTTGCTGCATTAAAATCACTTATAAGCTGATTCTCATTATTTACAATCCTAATTCCTTTTCCACCGCCTCCGCTAGAGGCCTTTATCATTACTGGATATCCTATTTCTTTAGCTATTACTATAGCTTCCTCTTCATTATTTATAATTCCCTTTGATCCTGGTACTACTGGTATATTAGCCTTTTCCATAAGTTCTCTGGCTTTTGACTTGTTTCCCATATTGTTTATATTTTCTGCTGTTGGACCTATAAATTTAATATTACACTCTTCACACATCTTGGCAAATCTACTATTTTCAGATAAAAATCCAAACCCTGGATGAATAGCCTCCGCACCTTTTAAAATAGTAGCATTTAATATATTATTTTCATTTAGATAACTATCCTTTGAGGCTGATGGTCCAATACAAACACACTCATCTGCCATTTGTGCATGCAAAGCTTCTCTATCACCTTCAGAATATACAGCTACAGTTTGTATTCCCATTTCTCTACAAGCCCTAATTATTCTAACTGCAATTTCTCCTCTATTAGCAATTAATATCTTTTTAAACATACGGCTACCTCTCTTACTTTTATACTCCTACTGCGAAGGTTAATTCACATTCACAAGCTACTACTCCATCAACTGTGGCAATTCCTTTACCAATACCCATTGGTCCTTTTATCTTTATAATTTCAACTTCTAGTTTTAACCTATCACCAGGTATAACTTTTCTCTTAAACCTAGCATTTTTTATCCCACCGAAGTAGGCTATCTTGCCTCTAAACTTTTCATCATAAAGTAATGCAATGGCACCAACTTGTGCAAGCGCTTCTACTATTATCACTCCAGGTAATACTGGTTCCTTAGGAAAATGACCTTGAAAAAAATATTCATTCATAGTTATATTTTTATATCCTACTGCTTTTTTCATTGGTTCTAAACCTTCTATTTGATCTACAAATAAAAATGGATATCTATGAGGTATTATTTCTTGTATTTCTTTTATATTGAGTTTTATTACATCACTTTCTATTACATCTAACATTATTTATACTACCTCCTTTATATAATCTATATTTCTAAAGTTTTATCGCCATTATAGGCTGACCAAATTCTACTACATCTCCATTATTAACAAATATTTTAGCCACCGTTCCTTCAACTTCACATTCAATTTCATTCATCAATTTCATAGCTTCAATTATGCACAGAATTGACTCCTTTGATACTGAATCTCCTATTTTTGTATAAGGTTCTCCATTTTCTGTAGGTGAAGAATAATATGTTCCTACCATAGGTGACTTAACTATAAAGCATTCTTCTAAATTACTCTCTTCAGTAGCTATTTCTTCAGTAATTATTTCTTCATGCTTTGTTGATATTACTGAAGTATTATCACTTACATTATTAGTATGACTAACAAACTCTGCCTCACATTTATCTGTCATTTTAGATTGATTTAATGCTCTAGCATCTTCATTATAAATAATTTTGCTAGAATCATTTTTGCTCATCCTTATTCTAAGTCCTGCTTCTTCTAGTTCTAATTCCTTAAGATCGGAATCATTTATTAATTTAATTAGCCTTTCAATTGCTTCATAATTCATAATTTATTCCTCCCATTTCTTAAATAAAAGTGTAGCATTATGACCACCAAATCCTAAAGAATTAGACAAAGCATATTTTAGTTCTGCTTTTCTTCCAATATTAGGAACATAATCTAAATCACAATCTTCATCCTTCTCTTCAAGACCAATAGTAGCTGGAATAAACCCTTCCTCTAAAGCTTTTATACATACAATTGATTCTATAGCACCTGATGCTCCCAATAAATGTCCTGTCATTGATTTTGTAGAACTAACTGGGATCTTATAGGCTTGCTCCTTAAATAAATTTTTAATAGCTATAGTTTCAAATTTATCATTATATGGAGTACTAGTTCCATGAGCATTAATATATGATATATCTTCTAAACTTACATTTCCTTCTTCTATGGCAAGTTGCATAGCTCTTGCTGCCCCTTCTCCATCAGCACTAGGCTGAGTGATATGATAGGCATCACAAGTAGCTCCATATCCAATAACTTCACCATATATTTTTGCACCTCTTGCCTTTGCATGCTGGAGCTCTTCTAAAATTAAAACTCCTGCTCCTTCGCCCATTACGAATCCACTTCTATTTTTATCAAAAGGAGTAGATGCTTTTTTAGGATCCTCACTCTTACTTAAAGCCGTTAATGCAGTAAATCCAGCAAGCCCTATTGATGTTATAGATGCCTCTGTCCCACCTGTAATCATTACTTCTGCTCTATTGGCCTTTATCATCTCAAAAGCTTCACCTATACTATTAGTTCCTGTAGCACAAGCTGTCACTACAGATAGGCATGGCCCTTTAGCACCATATTTTATAGCAACATTTCCTCCTGCCATATTCTCTATCATCATAGGAATTAAAAATGGTGATACCTTAGTTGTATCTCTTTCTAACATTCTTTTATATTCATGTTCTAATGTATCGAGTCCGCCAATTCCTGAACTAATTAAAACACCTAATCTATATTTATCAATACTATCTAAATCTAAATTTGAAGATTTTACTGCCTCTTCTGCTGCTGCCATAGCAAGTTGACAATATCTATCCATTCTCTTAGCTTCTTTTCTATCAATAACTTCTGTAGGGTCAAAATCTTTAACCTCTGCAGCTATTTTAACTTTAAACTTTTCTACATCCATAGATTTTATAAAATCTATGCCACATTTACCATTCTTAACTCCATCCCAAAAGCTGTTAATATCATTACCAATAGGAGTTAATGCTCCCATACCTGTAATTACCACTCTTCTATTCACTTTATAAGTCCTCCTTAAATAACTACATTACCATTCCGCCATCTACATTTATAACTTGACCTGTTATATAGTCTCCACCCTCTGATGCAAGAAAAATTACAGTCCTTGCTACATCTTCTACATTTCCAAATCTATTTAAAGGAATTAACCCTAACATACCATCCTTTACTTTTTCACTTAATACATCTGTCATATCACTTTTTATAAATCCTGGTGCTACAGCATTTACGGTTACTCCTCTAGCTCCTACTTCCTTAGCTATTGACTTAGTAAGACCTATCACACCGGCTTTAGATGCTGCATAGTTTGCCTGCCCTGCATTTCCTACAACTCCTACTACAGAAGAAATATTTATAATCTTTCCACTTCTCTGTTTAAGCATGTGAGACACTGCACTCTTACAAGTATTAAATACACCCTTAAGATTTATATCTATAACCTTATCAAAGTGCTCTTCTTTCATTCTCATAATTAATCCATCTTTTGTTATTCCTGCATTATTAATTAATATGTCTATAGTTCCAAAAACTTTTACCGTTTCATCTATTAATTTTTTTCCTTCTTCGAAACTACTTACATCTCCTTTTACTAAAATAGCATTTCCTCCAAGACTTTTTATTTCCTCGGCAACTTTTTCTGCCTCTGCATCACTACTAACATAATTTATAACCACATTAGCTCCTTTTTTACCAAACTCTATAGCTATAGCTCTTCCTATACCTCTACTTCCTCCAGTAACTACCACATTCTTTCCTTTAAACATATATATATCCTCTCCTATACATGAGCTTCTTGTAAATATTTCAATGTACTATAAATTGATTCTTTATCCTCAACATTTAATATTTTTACATCTTTACTTATCTTCTTTACAAAACCACTAAGGGCTTTTCCTGGTCCAACTTCTATAAAAGTATTAATTCCCATATCAATCATATTTTCTATGGTCTTTTGCCATTTCACAGAAGATTTAACTTGAGCTTCTAACAACTGTCTAAGTTCCATTACATTTTGTAAAACCTCTCCTGTAACATTAGGTATTACTTCTATATTGCTTTCATTAAAAGTTACCTCACTTAATACATCTCCTAATTTTTTAGATGCATTTTCCATTAATTCTGTATGAAATCCTCCACTTACTGGTAACTTAACAATTTTCTTAGCACCTTTAATTTTTAAACTTCTCATAGCTTCTTCTACTAAGAAATCCTCTCCTGAAATTACAATTTGAGAACTACAATTATAATTTGCTATACCTATTATTCCTTTATCACTAAGTTCATTACAGACTTCTTCTATAATTTCTATTTTCCCACCAATGATAGCCGCCATGGAGCCGTTAGTTTTATCACTATCTTCCTTCATGAATATTCCTCTTTCTCTTACTACTTTTAATCCTTCTTCAAAATTCATAATTCCACTTGAGATTAAAGCAGAATATTCTCCAAGGCTCAATCCTGCAACAACCTTAGGATTTATTCCATGAGATTTTAAAATTTCAAATAATGCTATTGAAAGAGTTACTATAGCTACTTGATTATTTTCAGTAGAGGTTAGTTCTTCTATTGGACCATTGAAGCATAACTCACTTATATCTTTATTTAAAATTTTGTTAGCTTTTTCAAATACTTTCTTAGCTTCTAAGAATTCTTCATGTATTTCCTTTCCCATACCTACGTACTGACTTCCTTGGCCTGGGAAAATAAATGCGATATTTTTCATAGTTACCTCTCAATTTTAAAATTTATTTATCATTGATTTTAGTAAAGTTTCAGTACCTTCTACAAAATCCTTGATTATTTCTTCACAACTTTCTTCCTTTTTTATTAAAGCTGCAATTTGACCCGCCATAATAGAACCATTATCTACATCACCGTCTATAACAGCCTTTTTAAGTCCACCAACCCCTAATTGTTCTAGCTCTTCAGCTGATGTACCTAACTTCTCAAGTCTTAAATATTCTCTAGATAATCTATTTCTAAGAACTCTTACAGGATGCCCAGTACTTCTACCTGTAACTACTGAATCTATATCCTTTGATTCTATTACCTTCTTTTTATAATTTTCATGAATAGTGCACTCATTAGCTGCAAGAAATCTAGTTCCTATTTGAAATCCATTAGCACCTAATGCTAATGCAGCCAACATTCCTCTAGAATCTCCTATACCACCAGCTGCTATAACAGGTATATTTACAGCATCTACAACCTGAGGAAGAAGTGCCATAGTTGTAAGTTCTCCTATGTGTCCACCAGCTTCACAACCTTCAGCAATTAGCATATCTGCTCCACTTCGCTCCATTCGTTTTGCAAGCCCTGTTGAAGCTACTACTGGAATAACCTTAATATTATGTTCTTTCCACATATTCATGTATTTACCTGGGTTTCCTGCACCTGTTGTAACAACCTTTACTCCTTCTTCACAAACAATCTTTGCAACCTCATCAGCATTATCACTAAGAAGCATTATGTTTACTCCAAAAGGTTTATCTGTAAGTTCTTTAGCTTTTCTTATTTCTAATCTAACATTTTCTGGAGAGTTATTTCCTGCCGCTATAATTCCAAGCCCTCCCGCATTTGATACGCTACTTGCTAATACGCTATCTGCAATCCAAGCCATAGCCCCTTGAATTATTGGGTATTGTATTCCTAAAGCTTCACATATATCTGATTTGAACATATATACCTCCTATGGTTAAGGTCAGATAGATAGCTATCTGACCTTTGTTTTAATTAACTTTGCTTTCGATATAGCTTGAAATATCTTGAACATTTTTTATGTTTTCTATATCCTCATTTGGAATTTCAATATCAAACTCTTCTTCTAAACTCATAACAATTTCAAATATTTCTAGAGAATCTATTCCTAAATCATCTGTAAAACTTGCTTGTATATTTAATTCCTCTACCTCTACACCTAGTTCTTTTGCTATAACTTTTTTTACTCTTTCTAATACCATTTTTTATTCCTCCTATATACTTTTAATTATTTATTCCATTTTAACAGTGCACTACCATAGGTTAGTCCACCACCAAATCCTATAATTACTATGTTACTTCCTTGTTTAATTTGACCATTTTTATTTGCTTCATCTAAAGCTATTGGAATACTTGCACTAGATGTATTCCCCTTTTTGTCTAAATTTATAATGAATCTAGATAAAGGTATATCAATTTTCTTACTAACACTTTCTATCATTCTTATATTAGCTTGATGTGGAAGTATAAAATCTATATCTTCCTTTTTTATATTGCTTTTTTCAATAATTCTATTAAATTCCTCTTCCATAACCTTAACAGCAAACTTATAAATATCTTTTCCATTCATCTGAATCTTATTATTATTATTTATAACTTCCTTGGTACATATATTCTCCATAGGAAGTATGTCACAAGTAAGGGATTCACCTTTAGATCCTACACTTTTACAGTTGATATAACTTATATACTCTTCAGAATCTTTTCCTATAACTACAGCTCCTGCTCCATCTCCAAATAATACACAAGTATTTCTATCTTCCCAATTGACGATTTTAGATAATACCTCTGCTCCAATTATTAAAGCCTTTGTAGCCCTACCTGTTTCTATATATCCCTTAGCTATATCTAGCGCAAATATAAACCCACTACATGCAGCATTTATATCAAAAGCCATAGCATTTACAGCACCTATTTCCTTTTGTACATTACATGCAACTGATGGAATTAAACTATCTGGTGAAACTGTAGCCACTAAAATTAAATCAATTTCTTTACCATCTACATTACTATCTTCTAAAGCCTTTAAAGCTGACTTTATTGCTAATTCTGAAGTATCTTCTCCAGTAGAAATTCTTCTTTCCGCAATTCCAGTTCTCTCTCTAATCCAGCTATCTGAAGTATCTACAATATTCTCTATATCTTTATTGTAAACTATATTAGATGGTGTATAAGAACCTGTTCCTAGTATTCTTGAACCAATCACATTTATTCTCCTTTACTTATTTTTTAAGATTGTATTTTGACTTAAAGAAGCTATTTACTTTCTCTAGAGATCTTATTAGTACTTCTTCCTCTTCATCTGTTAAGCCTTTTATAGTTTCACTAATCATGTCCTGATGAAATTTTTCATGAACTCTATATGCTAACTTTCCTTTTCTAGTAAGAGCTATCATTACAGATCTTCTATCTTCTTCTCCTCTTGTACGTTCTACATATCCTTTTTTCACGAGTTTCGTTATAGCTGTAGTTAAAGTGCCTACTGTAATATTTAAATCATTTGCTACTTCCGTCATAGTTCTTGGATGATACATTCCTATAGCTTCAATAGTATGTATCTCTGTAACCGATAAATCTTTAAGTACTCCTTCTTGTAGTGCAGTTTGTTCGATCTCTAAAATGTCATTAAATATAGTTACTAATAATTCATTTAATACGTATTTATTTGAATTTAAGGATTTCATTCTACTTTATTCCCCTTTTGTTTGACTTTCAAATAGTTTGATAATCAAAGTATATTACTAAAGAAAAATAAAGTCAATATATATTTTTCACTTTTATTTTTACAAATAATTTAACTTGTCACAATTTATTCATTTTTACCAAAAATAAAGTCTAGATAAATCTAGACTTTATTAAAAATTTAATATCCAATTATCCCTGTATATCCTAAAGGATCTATTGGAACTCCATCTACTCTTATCTCAAAATGTAGATGTGGACCTGTACTATCTCCAGTATTACCAACTTCTGCTATAACCTGCCCTCTTAGAACCTGTTCACCTTCAGACACATTTAATTTGCTACAATGCGCATATACAGTCTGCAAGTTATCACTATGGTCGATTATTACTACTTTACCATACCCATCTGCTATCCCTGAAAAGCTCACTGTTCCATCTAATGCAGCTTGAATTTCAGTACCTGTATTAGCAGCCAAATCAATTCCCTTATGATAATATCCTTCTCTCTTCTCACCAAAAGTAGAAGTTAGTATACCTTTTATAGGTGTTGTTATTGAATTGTGTAAAAAAACCTCTCTATTTATTTGGGTATTCCCCCTACTAAGAGGTGTAAAAGCAACTTGCGAATTATTAGCCTTTTGTATATATTTAACCTGATTTTCTTTTGTAACTGTAAAGTTAATTAAACTGTTATCATTTGTATTATTGTATACTATTATTTTATTAGAAATTTCACTTTCACTTAAAACATCTTCTTTATTACAAATTATTTTTTCATATACTATTTTATTATTAACAGCAATCTCTTTAACATTATCTATATTACATGTATCTATATAGATATCTCTTACTTTATTAAGAGCATTGTTACCTGTAGCTTCATCAGCAACTATGCCAATTTCTACACCATCTGATTTCATAACTACTGCCTTTATTTTTTCATTCGCTTTTACATTTTCTTTTGCTTCTACCGGATTCATGGTAATCATAGTTAAAATACATAAGAGTGATACACATACTATGACTAATTCTCGTAGTATATTTTTCATCATTGTATTACCTCCCTACTACAATGATAATATACCCCATTGAAAATATTTTAAACATAATGTACAAAACAACAGTCAATTTTATTATTAATAAAATATTAATTTTATATACTATTATCTATACATTTATTAATTATTAAATTTTACTTTTAATAGGTTTACTATATGATATACTAAGGTTATAATATAATTCTTAATTGAAACTTATTCTAAAAGGTTATAAAAATAGAGCAATAAGATATAACTTATATAACAAATAAATAATTTATTTACTTATATATAATTATAACCTTAGTTTTCAACAAGAGTTTAATGTAATGCTATTACATTACGATAACATGGAAAGGTTGAGATTCTATGAGTACTTTTATGTTTAAAACCAAAAATTTAAATTATACTCCCGTAAGCAATGTGTTTATAGATAACTTCATGGCAAAAGCGAGAGGCGAGTATATAAAAGTTTATTTACTTGGTCTTAAATATTGTGTTAGTGGAGAAATAGGTGTAAACTCAACTCTTATAGCTTCAGCTCTATCCTTATTAGAAACTGACGTAATAAATGCTTGGAATTATTGGAATGACGAAGGTGTTATAAGATTAGTTCCCATAGATAACATGGGAAATTATAATATAGAATTCTTAGAACTAACTAAGGCTCCCGATAACGGAAAATCTGTGAATTTATTAAAAGAACTAGATAATTCTATGGTTAAAGATATGTTGCAAGATATAGAAAGATTATTAGCACGTCCACTTTCGCCCAAAGAAATGACTACTTATCTCGGATGGCAAAACGACTTTAATTTTTCTCCTGAAATTATACTTTTACTTATAGAATATTGTGTTTCTAAAGGAAAATCTGACTATAGATATATTGAGAAAATAGCCGTATCTTGGAGTGATAACAATATAACTAGTATAGACGAAGCACAAGACTATATAAAAAAGCATGAGGATAAATGGATTAATATAAGAAAGATCTTAACTTATTTAGGTCTGAAAAATGGTGATGTTATGAAACCTCAAGAAGAGCTTTTGGAAAAATGGTTAAATGTATATAATTTTTCTTTAGAAATTATATATAAAGCTTGTGACATATGTTTTGAAAGACTGAGTAGAGCCGACTTTAAATATATTGATGGTATACTTAATAGTTGGTTTAAAGACAAAATTAAAACTCTTCAAGATATTGAGTTAAAAGATAAGAAAAAAATTAATTTTAAACCTATTGTTAATGAAGTTTCAAATACCAATACAAAAAAAGGTAAAGGTAAATTTCATAGTTACGATCAAAGGACCTATGATTTTGAAGATTTAGAAAGAAAACTTTTAGGATGGGATAATAATGACTAATAAATATCATTTAGAAATTATGAAACTTTATGATAAAATAAAGAAAAATCAAAAAAATGCTTTAGAATTAAGAAAATCAGAAGTAAAAAAACGTGTTCCCGAAATAGATGATATTGAAAATCATATTGGGAAGCTATGTATTAAGGTTTCCCTAGCAGCCTTTCAGGATGCACCTAATAGAGAACAACATTTAAAAGAATTAAGGGAAAATATAACTAACTTAAGAGTTAAAAAGACTGAGTTACTGGTATCAAACGGTTATCCTTTAGATTATCTAGATATTCATTATAATTGTAATAAATGTAATGATACTGGATTTATTGGATTACAAAAATGTAGTTGCTATAAACAAAAACTTAATAGTATTTATTATAGAAATAGTGATTTATTCATAGTTTCTGATGATCATAATTTTGCTAATTTTAATATGGACTTCTATAGTGATAAAAGAATTGGTCGTGAAAAATATAGTCCAAAGGAAAATATGAAAAGCATTGTAAATCAATGTTTTAGATATATAGCAAACTTTGAGTCAACATCAGAAAATCTTCTTTTTTATGGTAATCCAGGCACTGGAAAGACATTTTTATCTCACTGTATCGCAAAAGAATTAATAGATAATGGATATTTTATAGTGTATAAGACTTCTGAAGAATTGATTAAAAACTTAAAAGATATTAGATTTAATAACAATTCAATTCTAGAAGATCACCTAATTAATTGCGATTTGCTTATAATAGATGACTTAGGTACAGAAGTATCCTCAGAATTTGCTATATCTGAGTTATTTAACCTACTGAATACAAAGCTTCTAAGAAATAAAAAAATGTTAATATCTAGTAACTTTTCTTTAGATGAATTATTATCTATCTATTCAGAACGTATTACATCTAGACTTTTTGGTAATTTTTCTTTGTTTAAGTTTTATGGTGATGATATAAGACTTCAAAAAAATTTAAATAGTAAAGCATCTTCTAAATAATTTCATTTGATTGAAGGCATCCTAACTTATACTTATATTAAGTTAGGATGTTTTTTTATTTAGAAGAATCATAAAGACCTCCCATCATTAAAAAATCTTCTGCCTTTTCATCTTCTAAGCCCCTTTTATTATTTGAGCTTATAAAAGTAGATCTTATTATGGATGAATCTCCATACTTTTCTCTTATTTTATCTATGGTACTATCTAAGCTTCTTTGTTTATCTATTTTTTCATCATCAAATAAAGATTTTTGATATATACTATTATCACTCAACTTAGTTACTCTGACTCCTAATAATCTTATGGGTTCTCTACGCCACATCTCCTTAAATATTACTTTCACTAGTTTAAAAATTTCTTCAGTGGAATCTGTTGGAGTTAAAAACTTTTTCTGATGAGAATAAGTTGTAAATATATTCGACTTTATTGATACAGCTACAATACCACATAAAGATTTATTAGCTCTAAGTCTCTTAGCTACGCTTTCAGTAAGTGACAATAATACTTTTAAAGCTTCATCTATACTTAAAATATCCTTGCTTGTAGTAGTTGAATTTCCTATGCCTTTTACATCCACATAATTATCACAGTTAATGGGTGAATTATCTATTCCATTAGCATACTCATAAATTATATTTGCATAGCTCTTAAATATATTTCTTAAAATGCTCAAATTATAATTTGCTAAATCTCCAATTGTAAATATATTTAAATCTATAAGCTTTTTTTCTGCTGCTTTTCCAACCATAAATAAATCGCCTACTTTAAGTGGCCACATCTTTATTTTTATTTCTTCTTTAAATAATGTATGGATAGAATTCTTCTTAGAAAAATCACTAGCCATCTTAGCTAATAACTTATTATTTCCTATTCCTATATTTACTGTAAAACCTAAGTCTTCTTCTATTTTTCTTTTTATCTCCTTAGCCTTTTCCATGTAGTCATATTTAAAATGACTTGCTTCCATAAAAACTTCATCTATAGAATATCTTTCAATAAAATCAGAATATGGCTCTAACAATTTATACATATCATTACTAAACCTTGTATATAGTTTATGTTCTGGTGGATAAACTTTTAATTGAGGGTACTTTTTCAATGCGGCTACTATAGGTTCTCCAGTTATTATATTAAATTTCTTAGCTGGAATTGATTCTGCTAAAACTACTCCTCTTCTATCTTCTATACTTCCACCTATTATAGAAGGAATTTTTCTTATATCTATTTCACTTTCTCCGCATCTTAATAAATTTATAGCTGTCCATGATAGAAATGCAGAGTTAACATCTATGTGAAATATTATTCTCTCGGACTTATTCTCCACAAATATCACATCCTCAAAATTAACTTACATTCTTATTTTAACGAACAAATATTCGTTTGTAAAGATATAATTATATACCTTTATGACAATAATTTATTTTAAATTAAAATATGTCCTTAATTTTATATATTTAATTATTTTTTACTTATGTATTAATTCAAAAAATAAAAAAAGATTCTGAATTAATTCAGAATCTTTGGAGCTGGCAATAGGAATCGAACCTACAACCTGCTGATTACAAATCAGCTGCTCTACCGTTGAGCCATGCCAGCATAAGTGGCGACCCAGAAGGGACTCGAACCCTCGACCTCCGGCGTGACAGGCCGGCACTCTAACCAACTGAGCCACTGGGCCACATTAAATTATGTGGTGGTCGCAACAGGGATCGAACCTGTGACCCCCTGCTTGTAAGGCAGGTGCTCTCCCAGCTGAGCTATGCGACCTAGTATGGTGACTCCTAGGGGAATCGAACCCCTGTTACCACCGTGAAAGGGTGGTGTCTTGACCGCTTGACCAAGGAGCCATATGTCATTTTGCTTTTGTTTTGTGTTTGCCGGGTCATCCGACATTTATTATAATACAAAAAATTTAAACTTTTGTCAACAAAATTTTAAAAATAATTTTTTTTATTTTTTTCTCCAAAATTATATATACAAAATATATTATTTATTAGATATATTATAATTTAATAATAAACTTATATTATAGTTTTAATATGTAGTATAATTCTATATACTATAGTTAATATATTAGTTAATATGTTATAAAATACATTTAAAGGCTTGAGGTGATTTTATTTTGTATCATGACTTAATTATTGTTGGTGGTGGATCTTGTGGCATAGTATCTGCAATTAAAGCAAAAGATTTAAGTATAGACGTAGCTATAATAGATAGTAGCGATAGAATAGGTAAAAAATTATTAATTACTGGTAATGGACGTTGTAATTTAACAAACGAAAATTTGTCCTTATCAAGATTTCATAGTGATAATAATAACTTTTTTAAAGATATTATTAATACCTATGATTTAGAATATACCCTTAACTTTTTTAAATCCATAGGAATACATACATGTACCTTAGATTCTGGAAAGATATATCCTTTATCTCTTCAAGCATCCTCCGTATTAGATATTCTTAGAATGAATTTATCTGAAAGAAATATACCTACTTACATGAGTGAAAAAGTTTTAAATATCGTTAACACAAAGAAGGGTTACTTTGAAATTATTACTTCTTCAACTACATATACATGTAAAAAAGTTCTCTTATGTACTGGAGGAAAAAGTTATACTAGAACGGGATCTGATGGCTCTGGTCATAAACTAGCTAAAAACTTTGGCCATAAATTAATAAACTTAACACCCGGTATAGTTCAATTAAAACTAAACTATGATAGACTTAAGGCCATTTCTGGAGTGAAATTTGAAAGCTCTTGTAATATAGAAATAAATGGTGAAACTAAAAAACAAGAATTTGGCGAAATCTTATTCACAGACTATGGTATATCAGGTCCTCCAATTCTACAGCTTAGTAGAATTGCTTCTAAAGGAATTCTAAATAAGTCATCAGTTTTTATACATGTAAATTTACTTAATTCAGATTATGACCATATAGTAGATTTTTTTGAAACACACTTTGCAGTGTTCTCATATAGAAGTATTTCAGACAATTTAGTAGGAATTATAAATAAAAAACTTATTCCTATTATATTAAAAGAGTGTGGAATTACTGACATTCACATTCCTACATATTCCCTAGAATATGAATATAGATTTAAACTTTATAAGATTTTATGTGATTGGAAGTTTCAAGTTATTGATACCAACTCTTTTGAAAATGCTCAAGTTACCATCGGTGGAATAGATACTACAGAGGTAAACCCTATAACTTTAGAATCTAAACTAACTCCAGGTCTATACTTTGGTGGTGAAATTTTAGATGTTGATGGTGATTGTGGTGGTTTTAATTTGCAATGGTGCTGGAGCTCCTCTAGCGCTGCTGTGAACGCCATCTATAATGCACTAAAGGATTAAGATTACATATTAGCATAAGAGCTATTATTCAAGGTAATTTGTGTGATTTTATATACCACTTCATTTAATAATTTTAAAAAATAAAACTGATAAGAAATAAATGTATTTCTTATCAGTTTTAAACTTTGAATTAAATTTTTCTAATATTTCTTGCGATGACGTACTTTTAAAGATCTGCGATTCTCATAGTTTGATCTCTCTTTGGACCTACTGATATTATAGATATTCTAACACCAGTGAATTCTTCTATTTTTCTTAAGTATATCTTTGCATTCTCTGGAAGGTCTTCATATTTCCTAGCATCTTTTATACTTTCATCCCATCCATCAAATTCTTCATATACAGGTTCACATTTTGCTAAGTCTTCAAGGCTAGCTGGGAAATAGTCTATTACTTTTCCATCTAACTTATATCCTACACAAACTTGTATTTTATCAAGCCCCGCTAATGTGTCAATCTTAGTTACTCCAAAACTAGTTAATCCAGAAACTCTAGCAGCACTTTTTAATATAACAAGATCAAGCCAACCACATCTTCTACTTCTTCCTGTAGTAACTCCGTACTCAAATCCTTTTTCCCTTATCCAATCTCCCACTTCATTTTCTTGTTCTGTTGGAAAAGGTCCTTTTCCAACTCTAGTTGTATATCCTTTTACAATTCCTACAGCACTATCTATCATAGTTGGTCCTATACCAGCACCTGTACATATACCACCTGCTACTGTATTAGAAGATGTTACATATGGATATGACCCAAAATCTATATCCAGAAGTGTTCCTTGAGCTCCTTCAAATAATACATTTTTATTTGCTTTTATGCTATCAAAAACTCTAACTGATGCATCATCTACAAACGGCTTCATTCTCTTACCATATTCTAAATAGGCCTGGAAAACCTCATCAAAGCTTAGGGCTTCTCCACCATAAATTTTAACTATTAAATCATTTTTAGCTGGAAGATATTCTTGTAATTTTTCTTTTAATACTTCTGGTTTAATAAGATCACAAACCCTTATTCCACATCTCTCAACTTTGTCAGTATAACAAGGTCCTATTCCTTTTTTAGTAGTACCTATATCGTTTTTTCCTCTAGCTTCTTCCTTAAGAGCATCTAATACTTTATGATAAGGCATTATAACTTGAGCTCTGTCACTTATTATTAATCTCTCTGGTGTTATATTTTCTCCTAATCCCTTTAAATAATCCATTTCTGTAAATAGAGCCTCTGGGTCTACAACCACTCCATTGCCTATTACATTAAGTTTATCTTTATAAAGTATTCCTGATGGAATCAAATGTAACTTATACTCTTTTTCTCCCACTACTACAGTATGACCTGCATTATTTCCTCCTTGGAATCTAACAACTACATCTGCACTTTCTGCAAGATAATCAGTCATTTTACCCTTTCCTTCGTCTCCCCATTGAGCTCCTAATACCACAAATGATGACATATTCTACATCTCCTTTTTTACTCATTAGTAAAACTTATTATAAATTAAACTAGCTTACTATATTTCTCATCTAATATTCTAGCAACATAAACACCACTAGCAGATGCTTGTGATAGTGAATGTGTAACTCCAGATCCATCTCCTAATACATAAAGACTTTTTACTTTTGTCTCTAAGTTATTATCCACTTCTATATTAGAATTATAAAACTTAACTTCTACACCATATAACAATGTATCTTCATTAGCTGTTCCTGGTGCTATATTATCTAGAGCATATATCATTTCTATTATAGCATCTAATTGACGCTTTGGTATAACTAAGCTTAAATCTCCCGGTGTAGCTTTTAAAGTTGAAATAGTAAAACTTTTACTCATTCTATGATCATTAGTTCTTCTCCCCTGTACTAAATCTCCAAATCTTTGAACTAATACTCCGCCACCTAACATATTGCTAAGTTTTGCTATAGATTCACCATATTCATTACTATTTTTAAATGGTTCTGTAAAATTATTAGTAACTAATAATGCAAAGTTTGTGTTTTCTGTATGAAGTTCTGGATTTGAATAGCTATGCCCATTTACTGTTACTATTCCATTTGTATTTTCACTAACTACCTCACCATGTGGGTTCATGCAAAATGTTCTGACTAAATCTCCATACTTCTTAGTTCTATATACAACTTTACTTTCATATACTTTATCTGTTATGTGTTCAAAAATAGCTGCAGGTAGTTCAACTCTAACACCTATATCTACTCTATTACTTCTACTTTCTATACCTAGCTTAGTACAAACCTTAGATATCCATTTAGATCCCGATCTTCCTGTGGCAACTATTATATCTTTGCATCTAAATTCTTCATCCTCAGTTTTTACTATAAACTCTTTACCGTGCTTTTCTATATCCATAACTTCAGTATTAAACTTCATCTCTATATTATCTTTTATCTTATTATATAAATTACCTAGTATTTTTACATTTCTATCTGTACCAAGGTGTCTAACTTTAGCATCTAAAAGATGTAAATCATGTTTTAGTGCCTCAGTCTTTAGTGTACTATCCGCAGTTGAATATAACTTTGCATCACTTCCACCATGATCACATAAAACCTTATCTACATAATACATAAGATCTAAGGCTTCTTGCCTACCCACATATTTATATAAATCTCCACCAAAGTTATTAGTTATATTATACTTACCATCTGAAAGACTTCCAGCACCACCATAACCATTCATAATGTCACAAGATTTACAATGAATGCAAGCTTTTATTTTTTTCCCATCTATGGGACATTTTCTTTTTTCTAGGCTATTTCCCTTTTCTATCATTAGTACTTTAGCCTTTGAGCCTAAAGCTGTTAATTCATAGGCTGCGAAAACACCACTAGCTCCTGCACCAACAATTATAATATCATAATTTTTATACATGTTAATCACCCCATAAATATATTAACAAAGAGATGTAGTATTTTCAATAAAAAATACGAATATTTTATATAGTACATTTAAAATTCTTCGTAAATATATTTCTTTAGAAATTTATTTTTCCCATTATTTATTTACTCTATTCTAACATAGAGTGCTTTTATTATTTCTTGATAATAAACTTTAAATCTCCTAAAATATAATATACAAATGGCTTTATACAATATATTTTGTTAATATAATATATATAATTAGCTTTTTATTATAATTAAATTTATTATAATATTATCTTAAACCTTAAAAAGTGTAATATATTCTATAAGAATATATTACACTTTTTATATTTATATTATTCGTATTTATATGAATGATTTGTATATACTTATTCCATTTAAACTATATACTTTTTCAGAGAACTCACCTGGATTTAAATCCTTAGTAGCTTTACGCATATCATACATTCTAGCATCTAATACATCTAAATGATGTAACATTTCTGCTTCGGGTATCATAGGTTTCTTAGGACTTCCATACTCCGGCTCATAGTGATGTGTTAATATCATATGTTGTAATAGCATAACTATTTCTTTATCTGCATTGACTTCCATTGCAGCATCTTCAATTAAGCCAATGCCTTGTATTATGTGTCCTAGTAACTGGCCTTCCGTACTATATTTAGATACTATTCCTAGCTCACTAGATTCCATCTCCATTATTTTAGCTATATCATGAAGAATTATACCTGAATACAATAAATCTTTATTTAGGTAATTATATATACCTAATAATTTTTCTGCTGCATTTAACATAGTGGTTATATGATATAAAAGACCACCTTTAATTGCGTGATGATTGGATTTAGCAGCTGGATAATGCATTAACTTGTAACTTAATTTACCGATAATATTTTCTGTAATATGTTTTATATCTTTATTTTGTATTTTCTCTATATAATCTAATAGAGTTTCAAACATATCTTCAGACTTATAAGGAGCAACTAGTATAAATTCATCTATATTAACATTATCTTCTTCTGTAGCTGGTCTAATTTTCTCTATCTTTAACTGTAATTTCCCTCTATATTCATTAACTACAGCTCTTACTTTTACAAGTATATTATCCTTTATTGAAGCTTCAATATTTTCATTACATTCCCATAGCTTTGCATTTATTTCCCCAGTTGAATCTATTAACATAAGATCTAAATATTTATTTGTAGTACTATTGTTAGTTATTTTACATTCTGCATTTTTTACTAAGAAAAAACTTTCAATTCTATCCCCTTTGTTAAACTCACCAATTTTCTTATTTTCCATAACTGTTCTCCTTAATCTTTACTTCGTGTACTATATAAGATGAATATTATCAAATCTATTAAAATTATTCAATAATACTTAAAAAAGATATGTTTTACCACATCTTTTTAATTTTAATCTATGGACTTTTTTCTTTTAACAATTCTACCATATTCATCTGTAAAACTATTTATTATTATAGATACTAAATCTACTATAATCCATATGCCAAAACCACCTAGTGTAAGTAACATTAATATTGCAGTTCCTGCTTTTCCAACATAAAATCTATGGAAGCCTATAAAACCTAAAAGTATACAAAACACTAATGTTGCTCCCCAACTTTTTTCACTACAGTCTTTCTCCTTAGATTCTAATATAGACCCTTTATCTTTGTCACCATAAAACTCTTTAGTCTTAATTATTTTTACTTCTTCATTGGTGTTACTAGTATCTCTTATATCTTTCACAATTCCATTATTATACAGACTTACAATGTCATCTTCATGTTCCTCTGTTATAGTAATATCATCTAATTCCGAATGCTTGTGAAAATATGTCTCTTTTCCATTGTTAAACTTATCATCTATTAATTTATTGTTCTTCATCTCATTTACCATGAGTAATCTCACCTCACATAAAGTATAGCTAATATATCTTTATGTAATAAGGCTTTAGTATATGCAATAAATATAAATCATATATAATTATACTTTATTACTAATTTCTACGAAATCTATTTAAATTACTCTGGATGAACTAAGTCTAAGTTTCCAAATTTACTATATTTACCTATCCATGCTAAATTTACGGTTCCAACTTCACCATTTCTATGTTTAGCTAATATACATTCCGCTATGTTCTCATCTTCTTTTTCTTTGCTATAATAAAATTCTCTATATAAGAACATAACTATATCTGCATCCTGCTCAATAGAACCTGATTCTCTTAAATCTGATAACATAGGACGATGGTCTGCCCTTTGTTCTGGTGCACGGGATAATTGAGATAATGCAATTACTGGACATTTCATTTCTTTAGCTAAAGCTTTTATACTTCTTGATATTTCTGATACTTCCTGTTGTCTATTATCAGAATTGCTTCCTGACATTAATTGAAGATAGTCTATAATAATTAAATCTATTCCATGCTCTATTTTAAGTCTTCTGCATTTAGACCTCATCTCCATGACAGAAATACCTGCAGTATCATCTATATATATTCCCGCAGATGCAAGTGGTCCTGAAGCCCTTGCTATATTCTCCCAATCTCTATCGTCTAAATCTCCATTTCTAAGCTTAACCATATCTACATTAGCCTCTGCACAAAGGAGCTTATATGCTAATTGCTCCTTACTCATTTCTAATGAGAATATTGCAACTTTCCTACCATCTCTAATAGCTGCATTTTGAGCTATATTAAGACAAAATGTAGTTTTTCCCATAGATGGTCTAGCTGCTATTAGAACCATATCTCCGCTCTGAAACCCTGAAGTTTTTGCATCTAAATCCTTAAATCCACTAGCTACTCCATTTACTTGACCTTTATTATTAAAAATCTTTTCTATCTCTAAAAATCCTCTTTCCAATACAGTACTCATAGGTTCAAAATCACTAGTACTTCGTTTTTCAGATATATTAAATATATTTTTTTCTGCCAAGTCTATTACTGATTCTACATCATCTTGTTTATTATAGCTATTTTCAATTATTTCCGTTGAGCTTCTAATTAGCCTTCTAAGGGTTGATTTATCTTCAACAATTTTTATATAAGAAGATAAATTAGCTGTAGAAGGTACTGAAGTGCTTATCTCCATAATATATGTTACCCCTCCAGCTTGCTCAAGCATATCATTAGATTTTAGATAGTCTACCAAGGTTATCATATCTACAGGTATATCTTTATTATATAAATCTCTAATAGCTTTAAAAATAGTCTTATGAGCATCTTTATAGAAATCTTCAGCTGAAAGAACCTCTGCAGCTTGTGCAATAGCATTCTTATCTATTAACATAGACCCTACTACTGACTGCTCAGCTTCTATATTTTGTGGCATAGTTCTAAGTGAGTCACTCATATTATTACCTCCTGCGATATATTAAAAGAAAACTCCTATATGTACTCTCAAGGAATAAATAATGTAGAAAACATTATTTATTATAAAATCCTTCTCTTTAATTATAATGTAGTTATAAAAAAATCCAAACATTTATTTATAAAATTAAATTAAAACCCTGCATAATCATATTACAGGGTTTTAATAATCAAAGTATCTAAAATACTAACTCTAGTAGTTCTTCTATTGTTGATACAGCTGTAACTTCTATATTTTTAATATTAGATGGAACATCCTTCAAGTTATCTTTTGGTATTATTACCTGCCTTATACCTTTTCTTTTTGCTCCATATATTTTTTCAAACACTCCTCCTACTGGTTTTATCTTACCTCTTATTGATATTTCACCAGTAATTGCAATATCCTGTCTTATTGGTTTTTCTAAAATGGCACTTATAATACATGTTGTTATAGCTGCACCTGCTGATGGTCCATCAATTTTTCCACCACCAATAACATTTACATGAACATCATAATCTCTGATTTCCTTATCAGTAATCTTTCTTATAACAGAGGCTGCATTAAAAACAGAATCTTTTGCCATAGATCCAGCAGTATCATTAAATCTAATAGTTCCTTTACCTTTTTCCCTAGCCTCAAAACTTGAACATTCTATTTCTATAGTTGACCCCAAGAATCCAGATACTCCAAGACCAAAAATCTGTCCAACTTCCTTAGAATCTAAATCACTAATATCTTCATATGGTCTTAATCTATTATTAGATGCTACTTCATTAAAATCAGAAATAGTTATAACCACATCATTTCTCTCTTCATTATTTAATAATACATATCCATATACATCTGCAAGTATATTTACAGCTTTTCTACCTTCTATAGTATATCTGCTTATCTCTTTTGCTAAACCATCCTCTAATTTAATATTTAACTTTTTAGCTGCATTTAATACAACTTTTTCTATATCTACAGAAGATAGTGGTTCAAAATAAACTTCAGTACACCTTGATCTTAATGCTGGATTAATCTCACTTGGCTCTCTAGTAGTAGCACCTATTAAAACGAAATCAGCTGGAGCACCATTGTCAAATAAATACTTAATATATTTAGGTGTACTTTCATCATCTGGATCATAATATGATGATGAAAACTCAACTCTTTTATCTTCTAAAACTTTTAATAATTTATTTTGAAGAGTATAATCTAATTCACCTATTTCGTCTATAAATAAAACTCCTCCATGTGCTTCTGTAACTAGTCCCGTCTTTGGTTCTGGAGTACCACTTTCAGCTAAATCTCTCTTTGAACCTTGATATATAGGATCATGTACTGAACCTAATAAAGGATTTGATATCTCTCTTGGATCCCATCTTAATGTGGTTCCATCTACTTCTACAAACTTTGCATCCTTATCATATGGCGTATGCTTTAATTTCTTAACTTCTTCAAGCGCAATCCTAGCTGCTGTAGTCTTACCCACTCCTGGTGGTCCGTATAAAATTATATGTTGTGGATATGGAGATGCCATCTTAGATATTAAAGATTTAATAGCTCTCTCTTGCCCAATTATTTCTGAAAAACTATCAGGTCTAAGCATACTCATAATGTTTTGAGTTAAATGCTTTGAATCTAAACATTCAAACTCTGCATATTTCTTTAATGTCTTACTATTCTCTGGTCCTCTTTGTTTCTTTATGATTCCTAGTCTTACCTCATCTATATACTTGTCCTGTTTTTCTATAATTTGTTTTTCCACTTCTGCATCTAATTTATTTTGTACATATCTTTTAGCTAGAAGTTCACTTATTTCTAGGCTAGTTTCTTTTAAAACTTCTTCTATATTATTATCACTTGGTGGAACACTAATTCCTTTTCCATTAGTAACTATTTTATTTATAGCATAAAGTTTTCTATACATATCTTTACTATTTAAATGCTTTTGAACCTTAAACTTTACTGCTCTACCTCTAATAGTGCCTTCATCTAAAAGCTTGTACATAACTTCTTCTAAAACTTCTATTTCTACTTCCATAGTTAATTCTTCTTCTAAGCTAAAATTATTTATTTTATCAACTGAATTTATATTCAAAATTATTAGCATAGAAGGACTTTTATACCTTCTATGCTTTCCTCCCCTCGGTTTTTAAAATCTATTGTTGTTCTTTTATAATAACCTTTATTTTAGTTGATATCTCAGGATATAGTTTTACTTCTACATCATATAATCCCATAGTTTTAATAGTATTAACTACTATTTTTTTCTTATCTATTGTTATATTTAATTGTTTTTCCATTTCCTGAGAAATATCTTTTGTGGTTATAGCTCCAAATAATCTACCATTGTCTCCTGACTTAGCATAGATAATTACTTCTTTATCCTTAAGTTCATTTGCAACTTTTTGAGCTTCCTCTACTTCAGCTAATTTCTTCTTTCTATCAGCTTCATTTTTCTTATTTAAAATATGCATGTTAACATCATTTGCCTCTTGTGCTAATTTCTTAGGAAACAAGAAATTTCTTGCATATCCATCGGAAGCATTAACAACCTCTCCTTTTTTTCCAACTGATTTTACATCTTGTAATAAAATAACTTTCATTATTATTCACCCTTCCTTAAGTATTTTTCTATAGCATCATTTAATAATTCTTCTGCCTCATCTTGATTAGAATCTTTAATTCTAGCAGCTGCCATTGTTAAATGTCCTCCACCACCTAAATATTCCAATATTACCTGAACATTTATTTCACCTAAGGATCTTCCACTTATATAAGTGCCCTCTTCTATTTTAGCAATAACAAAGGATGCTTGAATACCTGTAATATTTAGCAATTCATCCGCTGCTTGTGCTGGTAATACAGAATTTGATATTTCTGGTGGACATTTCGCTACAGCTATTCCACTTTTAACCTTTGCAGTTTTTATTATATCTGCTCTCGTTATGTAAATATCTAAAGCTTCACTAAAAATTCTTTTTACATCTACAGTATCAGCACCTAGCCTTCGTAAAAATGCTGCTGCTTCAAAGGTTCTAACTCCAGTTTTAAAACAGAAATTCTTAGTATCTAGACAAATACCTGCTAATAGAGCTACAGCTTCTACTTCTCTCAATTTTGGTTTTTCAACCATATACTGAATTAATTCTGTTATTAATTCTGATGTTGATGATGCATAGGTTTCCACATAACTTAACATTGTACCTTGTATAAAGTCTTTTGTTTTCCTGTGATGATCTATAATCACTATTCTACTGAAATAATCTACTACCTCCATAGAAAGTACGTAACTTTCATTATGAACATCAACTAATATTAATAAACTTTTATCATTTTTAATATTTTTAACTGCATTTATATTTATAAATGTATCTTTATAGCTATCATCATCATCTAATCTGTCCAACATATACTGCACAGCATCATGAGGCTCATCCATAACTATATAACATTCCTTATTTAAAGAACGTATGGTACTATACATTCCTATTGCTGCTCCCAAGCAATCCATATCTGGATTGTGATGTCCCATTATAATTACATTGCTACTTTCATTTATCAGTTCTAAAAGCGCATGACCAATTACCCTAGCTCTAACCTTAGTCCTTTTTTCAACTTCTTTAGTTTTTCCACCATAAAAAGATACTTTTTCAAAGCTCTTGACTACACATTGATCTCCACCTCTTCCAAGAGCCAAATCCTTTGCTATAGTGGCAAATTCATGATTTTCAGCTGGATTTTCTCCACCTCTACCCACTCCAATGCTTAGAGTAACTGTAAGTTTATTTCCACTGCTTACTTCTCTAATTGTATCTAGTATATCAAATTTTTTATTCATCTCAGTTTCTATATTAGCATCTTTAGTTGTTAATACATATTTATTTGATGAATATTTTCTTATTAACGCTTTTAGGCTATTAGCATAGTTATTTATAGTTCTATCTATATCTGCTATAAGCTGTGGTCTTAAATCTTCTTCTGTAGTCTTAATAACCTCATCAAGATTATCTACCTCAATGAGCATTACACTTTCTTTAGCATTATTAATTTGATTTATCAAATTAATATTATCTGTAATATCATCAAAAGAAATTACTATAAGATTATTATCTTCATTAATTTCATAATCTTGAATAATACTTATATAAATATCATAAATTCTATCCTTAAAAACAACATTTTTATACTCTGATCTTTTTCCTTCTAATGCTAATTTTATATTGAAATCTTTAATTATTTCTCTTATATTTTTACCTACTATATCATTATTTTCTAATCTTAAAGCTAAACTTTCGTTATACCATATTACCTCTCCATTTTCTAATAAAAACATAGTTGGAAAATGCACATTAGAAAATGCCGTAGACTTAACAGTATCAACCTTGTGTATTATATTTTCAATTTTGTTAGAAAAATTATCTTTCTTGCTATTATCAAATATAATATACAAAAGAGCGGCTGCATATATTAGAAGTAGTATATTTGAAATAATTAACATATCCTTTATAAAAAATACTAATAATAATATAACTAAAATAGTTATAACTGTTTTACTTTTTATAAAATTAAATAGCATTTCTTTAAAATTCTCTTTACTCATATATTACGCCTTTCTGATTCTATATGGATCCAGCTTTCTAAAATCTAACATCATTTCTACAAAACCTACTATTCCTAAAATTTTAGATGATCCTATTATAAACAAAAGAATTACTAAAAGTATTCTCATTGCCTTAGGCATTCCTAGTTTCTTTCTAAAATAATAATCAGTTACAGCTGCTCCGTTCACAGCTAATATCATAATTGTTAACATTAAAATAGCATTATATAAAAATAAGCTACCTGTAATCCCCCTACTTCCTACTATTGCACATATGCTAATAATAGCAATTAATGCAGCTCCAACCAGATTAGATACATAAAACTCTGAAAACCTTAAATATTTTACTTCTTTATATTTAAGTTTTCTAAATATCAAATGTGTAAATAATATGGTTGAATATGCTTGTATAAAAGAAGCTATAAATAATACAGTTGGTATCAACATAGCTAAAAGCTCAACTGTAAAGATAGATTCTATTTGTTCAAACATTTGTAGTTGAGTAGCATTCATACCCATATTGCTATAAATTTCTTTAGTTTGAGTTATATATACCTTAAATTCATGCATATATGTATTCAGTTTATCATTAATAAATTGAATTACACCTATATTGCTAACAAGCCTACTAGTTAACCATACCTCAACCAGCATTGATATTATACATGCTATAATTAGGGCTATTAATATATTATATGTTTTCTTTTGATTTTTTAAGCAGTAACCTAAGACCACACCTATTATCCCATAAGACATACCTGAAATTATAGCCAAAATAGGATTGAGAAATGTAGCTACTAATATTGTGCTTATTAATACAGCTCCTATTGAATATTTTATTCCATTCCTATAGTAAATAAGAGCTACCAAAATCGGCAACAATATTAAACCTATTATATAAAATAATAAAATGTATGATGCACTAATGCTTATTATAGTTATAATACCTGTCATCAACGCAGCTTCTATTAAATTTTTTGTATTAATCTTTTGTTCCATAACATCCTCCTTCTAATTCCTTTCTCTTATATGGTCATAAAGCTTACTAAGCTCTTTTCCATTTTTCTCAAGAGGATCACCTTCTACTATACCAACCTTTAATTTTTTCTTCATAGTTTCATCAATTGCTAAATGAGAATATCCTAATTTTTCTGCTAAAATATATAATATTATTATTGCTCCTGATATACAATCTAAAATTGCATCTTGTGCTATATTACTCCCTTTACTTAATAATTTAAAAAAATCACCTACAATACAAACTAATTCTGCCTTTAGTCCTTCTATTATCTTTATATTGGACATAATATTAAACTCTTCTCGTCTCATAAGAATCATCCTTTCTTTAGGCTATAAGTCTATTGTAAATTTTTTTTAATATTTATGCAACATGATTATAGGTATATTTACCTTTATTTCACAGTTATTCTGAGATTAAAATAAAAAACTAGTGAATAACAACGATTCACTAGTTTTTATTAATTATATGTTTGTTTTACCAAATAAATTATTACTATTCAGTTGTGAATGGTAATAATGCTATGTTTCTAGCTCTCTTAATAGCTACAGTTAGCATTCTTTGGTGTTTAGCACAGTTTCCAGAAATTCTTCTTGGTAATATTTTACCCTTTTCTGTAACGTACTTTCTTAATTTATTGATATCTTTATAATCTATAGAAGTTGCTTTATCCATACAAAAAGCACATACTTTTCTCTTAGCTCTTTTTCTATTTCCGCCTTTTCTTCTATCATTCTTATCGTTTCTATCATAAGCCATTGCTCTTACCTCCTTACCTAATTATTAAAATGGCATATCCTCACCATCATCAATCGGAGTCATATCTCCTCCACCAAAGTAATCTGTTGGTATTGATGAATCATTGTGAGAAACAGCTCCAGTATTCATTCCTGATGTTTTATTGCCACCCCATTCAAGGAAACTTACTTCATCAGCTACTACTTCAGTAACATATCTTCTTCCACCGTCTTTAGCTTCATAAGAACGAGTTTCAATTCTACCAGCTACACTTAAAAGTTTACCTTTACTCATGTAATTAGCAGTACTTTCAGCCTGTTTACCCCATACTACTACAGGTATAAAATCAGCATCCGGTTGACCTTCCTTCTTAAATCTTCTATTAACTGCAATTGTAAATGTGGCTACAGCTGTACCTGTACCTGGAGTAAATTTTAACTCTGGGTCTTTGGTTAATCTTCCGATTAAAACAACCTTATTCATTAATACCACCTACTTGCTTTCTGGATTGATTATAATATGTCTTATAACACCATCTGTAATTCTGAATACTCTGTCTAATTCTTTAGGTAATTCAGCGTCAGCTTTGAAGTTGATTAATGTGTATACACCCTCGTTAACTTTAGCGATTTCATAAGCTAGCTTTCTTCTACCCCAAACGTCAACGCTTTCAACTTCTCCACCATTGTTCTCTATTACACCTTTAAATTTTTCAACGTTAGCTTTAACAGCCTCCTCGTCTAATGATGGGTGTAATATGAATATAGTTTCATATGCTCTCATTAGTTTCACCTCCTCCCCCCGGACTAACGGCTGTGATTTTCACAGCAGGGATTACATCATCAAATTATATCATAGTAAAACTATCAAGTCAATATTGTTATCTTATTTTTCCTCATTCTTAAGAATTTTCTTTACGCTCTTTTCAAATTTACTTCTAGGAATCATAACAATTCTATCACATCCAGTGCATCTAATTTTTATATCTGCACCCAGTCTAATTATTTCCCACTTATTACTACCACATGGATGTGTTTTTTTAGTTTCTACAATATCATTTAATTCAAATTCTTTCATATTCTTCTCCTATATCATTGTTCCCAAATATTTATATCAATAAACTATATTGTTTTATATTTACTTTTTACCATCTCGTATTATTTTTTATTTTAGTCAATATTTAACTCTATTAACTTACTATCAGTAAATTGATAAATAGTTTTGAACTCCATCTTTTTATCTTTTATTATTTCTTTTAAGCTATCTACAATACCAATATCCGCCTTTAAGCTTATTCCACAACTTTTTGTTATATATGTTGGTGTTGGCATCATAGTAACCTTAAGCTTTTCATTAATACATACTGATTCAGCTTTCATAGCTTCATGAGTATTATTAAAAGTTACAATTAAAAATTCTTTCATTTCGTATATCTCCTAGCACTATTTCTTATAACTTTATAGTTTTTCCTTTATTCATCATTTCAATTATTGCATACATATTACTAATTTCTCCAACTGCAAGGTTTTCCTTTAATCCATAAAAATCTAAACAAAGACCACAGCTTTGTATATTTACGCCTCTTTCTACTAATCTTTTTAAGCTATCAAGGGTAAGAGCTCCTTCAACTACTAACTTTACCCCTGCATTTAAAAATACTAAATTGGTTGGTATAACTTCTGCCTCCGAAAGTGCAAATAAATAACTCTTTATAAGAGCTGTTCCAAGTTCATCATCTCCATTTCCCAATTTATCTGAACCTATAACAATAGTAAAAATCTCTTCTTTTTCATTAGAATTTTTTAGATTTAATTTTTCTACTTTAACTTCTCCCTTTGTAATTGTTATATAGTATATATTGCCTTCTCTTTCTTCTATTTCATAGTTAAATCCATTTCCTTGAGCAAATTTAACCACATTATTTTTAGCAACCTCATTATCTACAACAGTTACTCCTATACCACTTTCTAAAGCATCAAAATATTTTTTTGTATTTACTACTGGAATTGGGCAATTTAATCCTCTACAGTCAATCTCATTTCTAATATTTTCCATAACATTTCCCCCTATTAAATACTATTTGATATAATATTTAGTTAATATCTATTAATTAATATGTTCTATTTAATATAATAATATGATATTGTATATATTTATTATAATGTTGTATTATTGTTTTATAACAACTTACTATAATACAATCTTTATTAACATACTAATTATATCAAATCTATAGAATATATCATATCTAAATTTGTAATATATAAATTTTACTTATTATATATCTAAATATGATAAATTTAACCTAGGAGGTAATACTATGCAAATTTATGCAGATAATGCAGCTACATCTTTCCCTAAACCAGATTGTGTTTATAATGATATACTAAATTATATGAGAAATATAGGCGGTAATCCCGGAAGAGGAGCATCTACTTCATCCTTAAAAGGTAATAAAGTTATATTCCAATGTAGAAATGCTTTATGTGATTTTTTTAATTTTCCTGATACTAAAAATGTAATATTTACATCTAATATTACTATGTCCTTAAATATTTTAATTAAAGGTATAGTTAAACCTGGATGGCATGTTATAACATCTTCTATGGATCATAACAGTACCCTTAGAACATTAAATGAATTAAAATCTAAAGGAATAATTGAATTAGATATAATTCAATGTAATAAATTAGGTGAAATTGATATTGATGATTTTCAAAGTAAAATCAAGCATAATACTAAACTTGTGACCCTTTCTCATGGTTCTAATATAATTGGTACTATTCAACCTCTAGAAAAAATCGGACAAATTTGCAAGGGAAATAATATTTTTTTCATTATAGATACTGCTCAAACAGCTGGCGTACTTGATTTAAATTTTCAAAAATTAAACTGCAATGCTTTAGCCTTTACTGGACATAAAAGTTTATTAGGACCTCAAGGTATAGGTGGTTTTATCATAGATGATAAAATGAATGATATTTGTTCTTCATTAATTGTTGGTGGTACAGGAAGTGTTTCCTCAGACATAATTCAACCCAACTTCTTACCTGATAAATTTGAAAGTGGTACTATTAATGCACCTGGTATTGCAGGTCTTTTATCCGGAATAACCTTTATCCAAAATGAAGGATTATCTACAATTAAAGATCATGAAGATTATCTAACGCAGAAATTCATTGATGGAATATTAAATATTTCTACAATGAAAGTTTATGGACATCTAAATACAGAAAACAGAACTTCAACTATATCTGTAAACTCTTCTAAAATCGATAACAGTGAACTTGGATTTATTCTTGACTCTGAATATAATATTATAACTAGAACCGGTCTCCATTGTGCTCCATTAGCTCATAAAACTATTGGAACATATCCTAACGGAACTTTACGTTTTAGTTTTGGATATTTTAATGATGATAAAGATATAGATTATATCTTGTGTAGTATAAATTCTTCTATTAAAAAATTGTAATGAATTAATAATAGATGTATTAAATTCATCGATATGGTAATACTTTCTAATATAGGAGGGTGTTATTCATGGTGGAAAAAGTTATTTTCGATGCTTTATCTGATAATTCTATATATGACATAAGAGAAATTCTTTCAGAAGAACTAACCAAAGTAATTAAAGATAATAGAGATATTGTTATTTTATGTATAGGTACAGACAGATCTACAGGTGATAGTTTAGGTCCACTTGTAGGTTATAAACTCAAATTTCTAGTTAGAGATAAGGTTTTTATCTATGGAAATCTAGAAAACCCTGTGCATGCAAAAAATATTTCTGAAACCAATGATTTAATACTTAAGAATCATAATAATCCATATATAATTGCTATAGATGCTTCTCTTGGAGGTCTTCAAAATGTAGGTAAAGTTATAATTGAATCTAAACCTCTTTATCCTGGAGCTGCTCTAAATAAAAATTTACCTTCTGTTGGTGATTTAAGTATTGTTGGAATTGTTAATATATCTGGCTCTTTAGAATTTATGGTACTTCAAAATACTCGATTATATATTGTAATGAAATTAGCTGAAGTAATCTCCTCAGGAATATACCATTCTATAATAAAAACTATAGGTGGACGTAAATCTTCCTCCAAGGTTAACAATAAATATATTCCTAAAGTTTTAGATGCAGACTAGAACTTACAAGAAGAGATAATAAATGTTTCACGTGAAACATTTATTATCTCTTTTTTACTTGTTTAATATATAAATACTTCATTTTATGCTAAACTTAATTTTCCACTTTGATTTAATTAGTTGTTCTACCTAAAATAAATTATTCTTATATGCATTACTTTATATCGAGTTAATAAACATAAGCTATAATCTTGTTACTTTGTTTTTTATATCTAATTACAATAATATCCATTCTCTATACTTATAATGGTAAATACTAAATATAACTTTAATAAAATAGAGCAGCTATAGTAATATAGCTACTCTATTTTATTAAATCTATTCCTTATTAGTATTTACAGCTTGATGCAGAACATTATTTTCTTCTTGCGATAAATCATATCTAGATATACCATCATCAATAGGTTTTGCATATGTAATACTTTCATTTCTTGAATAAATACTAGTTATTATTACACCGTTATTTCTTCCATCTAACAACGCAATGGAGTAGCTTAAATCACTTCCAATATCCTCAAAAGCTTTATATCTTTGCATTGCAACCTTTTGAATACAAGATGAAACTTTGTTAGATGTTTTATTACACATATCCTTAACTTCATTTGTTATTTCTTCCATATTGTCAATTTTATCTAATGAGCTTACTAATAATTCTTCTAAATTTTTATTATTAGTACCCTTCATAATTTTTCTATATTTATCTTTCATCTTACTTGTTGCTACTAGTGATATTATCAAAATAATGATTAATATGAATACTAATATTATTAATCCTATAGTTATAAATACATTATATTCATTGAGAAATTCTATAATTCGTTCCAAAAGCATTCATCCTCTCTAAAAATGTTTCACGTGAAACATTATATATTTAAAATTTCTATTATTCTTTGTAAATCTTCTGGAGAATAATATTCTATTTCTATTTTTCCTTTATTTTTAGAATTATTACTTATACATACTTTTGTATTAAAATGATTTTCTAATTTTGTTCTTATATCTTTGTAATATATATCATTTTCTGATTTACTATTTATTTTATTATACTTATTATTATCATCATCTTTATAATAATTTCTAACTAATAATTCAGTTTGTCTAACATTTAGGTTTTCATCAATAACTTTCTGGGCAACTACATATTGATCTTCTTTATTTTCTAATGCTAATATTGCTCTCCCATGTCCTTCTGATAAAACACCTTCAATTAAATATCCCTGTATTCTTTCATCGAGATTTAGTAATCTTAATGAATTAGCTATAGCACTTCTAGACTTTGAAACCTGTTTACTTATTTCTTCTTGAGTCAAATTAAAATCATTTAATAATTTATTATATGCTGTAGCTTCCTCGATAGGATTTAAATCTTCTCTAATTATATTTTCTATTAAAGAAATTTGTACAACCTCTACATCAGACAATTCTTTAACAATTATTGGTACTTCTTTTAAGTTTAATAATTTTGCTGCTCTCCATCTACGTTCACCTGCAATTATTACATAAAACTGATTTTCTTTTCTTACAACAATAGGTTGTATTATACCATGTTCCTTAATAGAATTCGCTAATTCTATTAACTTTTCATTATCAAAATGCTTTCTCGGCTGATCCTTATTAGGCTTAATTAAATTTATATCTATACTTATAACCTGTTCATTATTACTGTCCTGAAAGTCATTTTCAGGAATTAATGAAGATAATCCTTTTCCTAAAACCCCTGTTTTCTTCATGCTATTTTCCTCCTTGTCTACTAATAAACTCCTCCGTTAAAGCTTCAAATGCTTCTGATCCCTTACATTTATCATCATATAGCATGATAGGAAGTCCAAAACTAGGTGACTCTGCTAATTTAACATTTCTTGGTATGAAAGTATCATATACCTTATCATTAAAGTACTTTTTAATTTCTTCAACTACTTCATTACATAATCTAGTTCTACTATCATACATACTCATGATTACACCTTCAATTTCAAGACCAGTATTTAAATATCTCTTAATCAATTGTATAGTACTCATCAATTGTCCTACACCTTCAAGAGCATAAAACTCACATTGAATTGGTATTAAAACTGAGTCAGATGCTGTTAACGCATTAATAGTTAATACACCTAACGATGGTGGACAATCTATAAATATATAGTCATAGTCATCTTTTATTTCATCAATTTTATTTTTTAAAACTTTTTCTCTTTGATCCTGACTTATAACTTCAACTTCAGCTGCTGCTAGAGTCATAGTTGAAGGTGCAATATAGAAGTTATCTACTATTTCACTTTTTTTGATAATTTCTTTCAATGAAACATTACTTGTTAAAACATCATACATAGAACAATGTATTTTTCTTTTATCTAATCCTATACCACTAGTTGTATTTCCTTGAGGATCTATGTCTATAGACAGAACTTTATATCCATTCATTGCTAAATATGAGCATAAATTTATATTAGTAGTTGTTTTTCCAACTCCCCCTTTTTGATTGAAAATACATATTACCTTCATATTCTCCCCCCTTATCTATCGTAGGTTTTGTTTTAAATTACTATATATTAGAAACTTTATATTACTAATAATTTTAATCATTATAAATTTATTTTACCTATGTATTTATATTATATATTGATACAGATTTTATTTAAAGTAATTATTACATAAATTAATAAGTATTTATTTTTTTATCAACATATTTAGATTAATTTACTATTTTAGATAGATTGATAATGCTATTGTATAAATTTATTGTACATTTTTCATATAAGTACTTCAATTCATAAATTTGTTGAAATTTCATTTGTTCAAACTAACTTTAATTATATAAAATTAATTGTTCAATAAAAGACTACAAAATGTTTCACGTGAAACATTTTGTAGTCTTTTATAAAAGTATTATAAAAATATTATTTCTTTTTTATTGTTATAGTAACTTGTATACTATCATCTAATTCCTTGGATCTATATTTAGCTTCCACCCCATATTTATCAAAAACTTGCTTTACAGTGTTAATATATATAGCTGGACTAAATGCTCCTTTTATTCTCTTTTTACCATCTGATGCAACTTCAGTATGAGCTAATTTAAGTAATTCCCTATCTATAAGTTCTTCTGTTTTTTTAACATTTAGCCCATTTTTTATTACAATTTCTAATACTTCATTACGCAACTCATCAGTTGGTATTTTTAATAATGCTCTAGCATGTCTCTCTGTCAATTTATTGTCGATTATTGTACTAATTATTTTTTCATCTAACTTTAAAATTCTAAGCTTATTTGCTATTGTAGATTGCTTCTTACCTATAACCTCAGATAATTGCTCCTGAGTGTAAGAATGTACTTTAATTAAATTATGATATGCTAACGCTTCTTCATAGAAATTTAAATCTTCTCTTTGCAAATTTTCTAATAATGCAATTGCAGCAGAATCCTTATCATTAATATTAGCTATTATAGCTGGGACTTTTGATAATCCAGCTTCTTTAGCTGCTCTTAGTCTTCTTTCACCTGCGATTAGCTCATAATTATTCTCATCTATTTTCCTAACTGATAAAGGTTGAATTATTCCATAAACCTTTATTGATTGTGCAAGCTCTTGTATTGACTCTTCATCAAATACTTTTCTTGGCTGATAAAGGTTAGGACTTATTGAATCAACCGCTATATAATTAATAGTATTTTCCATTTTATACCATCCTTTTATGAAATTCCTTATCTTTAATTAAAATTCTATATTAATCTCAAAATTCCTCTTTATATTTAACAATTAATATAAATATTTCTAGAAATTTATTTTATAGGATTTTTATTTGCTGTTCCAGCTTTTCTTGGATACTTTTTTGGTGTATCTTTAATCTTTTTTATAACTAACAAATTATGTTTAAGATCACTACCTGCAATATTAACCTCTATTATTTCTTGAATATGCCCACCTAATACTTTAAGTGCTACTTTAGAATCTTTTATTTCATCTTCTATAGCTGGTCCTTTTAATGCTACAAAATATCCACCAACCTTTACGAAAGGTAAACATAGCTCTAATAAAACCGTTAAATTTGCAACAGCTCTAGATACAGCTAAATCGAATTCTTCTCTGTATTCTGCCTTTTGTGCAAAGTCCTCTGCTCTACCATGAATGGTTTTAATATCTTTTAACTCTAGTTTATCAATAACTTCATTTAAAAAATTTATTCTTTTATTTAAAGAATCTAAAAGAACCATAGAAGACTCAGGCTTTACTATTTTCATAGGAATCCCTGGAAACCCTCCTCCTGTTCCTATATCTATAATTTTCGTAGCTTCTTTTACATATGGATATTCAAATACTTTAATAGAATCAATGAAGTGCTTTTTTATAATTTCCTCATCTTCTGTTATTGCTGTTAAATTAATTTTTTCATTCCACTCTTTAATTAATGCCTTATATTGAATAAAGTTATTATACATTGTTTCATCAAAGATTAATCCTTCATTCTCACAAGCTTCTTTCAACATATCAAAATACTCCATTTTAATCCTCCGTATAATTAAGTTTTATATGTTTTAATAAAATTTTATGTATATATTTCTATTTTAAACTAATACCTACTAATTATAAACCTAAATAATTAGTAGGTATTAATAAATACTTATTTCTTTTATTCTTAAATATTATATATTAATTGTTTATTTTTAAGCTTCTTCTTCTTTGCTCAAGAAATATTAATAGAACATTTATATCTGCTGGAGATACTCCAGAAATTCTAGATGCTTGACCTATATTTACTGGTTTTATTGAATCTAATTTTTGAATAGCCTCTGTCCTTAATCCTTTAACTTCATTATAGTCTAAATCTTCTGGTATAAATTTATTTTCATATTTAGTAAATTGACTAATTTGTTCTAATTGCTTTGTTATATAGCCTTCATACTTAGATACTATATTAACTTGCTCCGTAACTTGTCTACTAAGCTCTTTTCTTTCCGGATCTAGGCCCTTAATATTGTAATAATCTAATTCTGAACGTTTAATTAATTCATATAATGAAGTGGGTTTTTTTAGTTCTGCAGAACCCATTTTAAATAAAAATTCATTTACTTCTTTTTTACCTGTTATTTGAAGATTTTTCAATCTTTCTATTTCTGCATCTATATCCTCTTTTTTCTTAATGAACGCCTTATATCTTTCATCTTTAACTAATCCAACTTGATAACCAATTTCCGTTAACCTTAAATCAGCATTATCTTGTCTTAGTAAAAGTCTATATTCAGACCTTGAAGTCATCATTCTATAAGGTTCATTGGTTCCTTTTGTAACTAAATCATCTACTAAAACTCCTATATAAGCATCAGATCTTTTTAAAATTAAAGGCTCCTTTCCTTTAATTTTAAGAGATGCATTTATTCCAGCAAGAATTCCTTGTCCTGCTGCTTCTTCATAACCAGAACTTCCATTTACCTGTCCTGCTGAAAATAATCCATCTATATGCTTAAACTCTAATGATAATTTTAATTGTGTAGGATCTATGCAATCATATTCTATTGCATACCCAGTTCTCATTACCTCTACATTTTCAAGTCCTTCTATTGTTCTTAAAAACTCTAATTGTACATCCTCTGGAAGAGAACTACTCATTCCTTGAACATACATTTCTTCAGTACTTTCTCCTTCTGGTTCTATAAACAATTGATGTCTTTCTTTATCTCTAAATCTCATTACTTTATCTTCAATGGATGGACAATATCTTGGTCCTGTACTTTTTATCGATCCATTATAAAGTGGTGATCTATCTATATTTTTTAATATTACATCATGGGTTTTACTATTGGTATAAGTTAGATAACAAGATACCTGTGATCTTTGTATGTCTCCACTCATAAATGAAAATGGAACTACATCTTTATCACCCTTTTGCTCTTCCATTTTAGAAAAATCTACTGATCTAGCATTAATTCTTGCTGGTGTTCCTGTCTTAAACCTTCTTAATGTAATCCCTAAATCTATTAATGATTTAGATAACTCATTAGCCGGAAATAATCCACTAGGTCCTTCATTTACCACTACTTCACCTATTATTACCTGTGATTTCAAATAAGTACCGCTTGTTAAAATAACTGATTTACAATTAAAGTAAGCTCCATACTTAGTTAGAATACCTTTAACTACGTTGTTTGGTGCATCAATACTTACAACCTCAAGTTGTTTTAAATCTAAATTAGGCTCTGTCTCTATCACATGTTTCATTCTTTCAGAGTATCTCTTTTTATCTGCTTGAGCTCTAAGTGAATGAACTGCTGGACCTTTAGATATGTTAAGCATTCTAGACTGAATGTAAGTATCATCTATATTTCTTCCCATCTCTCCACCTAATGCATCAACCTCTCTAACTAAATGACCCTTTGCGGTACCCCCAATATTAGGGTTACATGGCATAAGCGCTAAACTATCAAGATTAAGTGTACACATTAAAGTTTTTAATCCCATTCTAGCCGTAGCTAAAGCAGCCTCACAACCAGCATGACCAGCTCCTACTACAACTACATCATAATCTCCTGCTAAGTATTTCATTATTTCACCTCTATTTACCTAGACAAAAATCTTTAAATATTTTATCTATAATATTTTCTTCTAATGAATCTCCTGTAATCTCACCTAAAAATGTCCAAGCATTTCTAATATCAATAGATGCAAGGTCAATAGCAAAAGTATAATTTAAAGTATTTATAGCACTCTCAATGCATTCATAAGCTCTTAAAAGAGCTTCTTTATGCCTTGTATTAGTTATTATAACATTGTTAGTACTAATTTCGCCTTTGAAGAACATATCTTTAATAGCTGTCCTAACCTCATCTATACCTTCACCTGTTTTAGCTGAAATACTATATATATTGGTACAATTAATATTTTCTAAATCCTTCTGAGTAATTTTACTATTTAAATCACTCTTGTTTAATAATATCATATATTTTTTATTACTTATATGATTAATAATTTCCTTATCTTCCTCAGTTAACTCATTGCTAGAATCTAATATAAGAATAATTAAATCCGCATCATTAATTTTAGCTCTTGATCTTTCTACACCTATTTTCTCTACTACATCATCTGTTTCTCTTATTCCTGCAGTATCAATAATCTTTATTGGAATTCCAGAAATATTTATATATTCCTCTATAACATCTCTTGTAGTGCCAGGTATATCTGTAACTATAGCTCTATTTTCTTTAGTTAATGCATTTAAAAGCGATGATTTTCCTACATTAGGCTTACCTACAATTACGGTACTTAATCCTTCTCTTAATATTTTTCCTTCTTCAGCAGTTTCTATAAACTCTTTTATTTCTTTTTTTATTATATCTAAATCCCTTATAGCCATTTCAGATGTTACTTCTTCTAAATCATCTTCTGGATAATCTACAGTAGCCTCTATATGTGCAATTGTTGATAATAACTTTTCTCTTAATCCCCGGATTTCCTTGGAAATTAATCCTTCACTTTGCATTAATGCTGACTTCATACTTAAATCAGTTTTAGCATTAATTATATCAATCACAGCTTCAGCCTGCGATAAATCTATTCTCCCATTTAAAAAAGCTCTTTTAGTAAATTCTCCTGGTTCAGCAATCCTAACCCCTTGCTTTATAACCTGTTCTAAAACCTTGTTTGTAGCAACTACCCCACCATGACAATTTATTTCTATAGTATCCTCTGCTGTAAAACTTCTAGGTCCCTTCATAAAAGAAACTATAACCTCATCAATGTGATTATTATTTTCATCTATTATATACCCATATTTCATGGTATAACTTTTCATATCTTTAATTGATTGACCATTTTTAGCTTGAAATATTTTCTCAACAACATCTTTAGCCTTGTCTCCAGAAATTCTTACAATGGCAATGCCACCTTCTCCTATACTTGTTGATATAGCACCTATTGTATCAAAATCCTTCATGTTAGTGCCTCCTTTATTATATTACAACATAACTTAATATAAATTGTACCCACAAATCACTATTGTATCACACTACTTGAAAATATAAAAAGAAAGCCGCTAGGCTTTCTTTAATTCAATAACTACTCTTCTATAAGGCTCATCACCCTCACTATGGGTAGTTACATATGCATTGTTTTGCAAAGTTGAATGAATAACTCTTCTTTCATATGGGTTCATAGGTTCTAATTTTAAAGTCTTTCCATTTATTCGTACCTTATCTCCCATTTTAAGTGCCAATTTTTTAAGTGTTTCCTGTCTGTTTTGTCTGTAATTAACAGTATCAAGAATTACTCTCTTGTATGTTTCATCATGATTCTTATTAACCACTAAGCTCAGTAAGTATTGAAGAGAGTCTAAAGTTTCTCCTCTATACCCTATTAATACCCCCATATTAGGCCCTACTAAATTAATATTTACTTCATTATTTTCTTCTTTTATATGAATCTCAGCTTTTACATTCATGGCATTAAGAATATCTCTTAAGAACTTTTTAGCATCACCTATATAATCTCTCTTTAGTGTCACCTTAACTTTTGCTGGCTTAACCCCTATTATATTTAAAAATCCTTTACTACCTTCTTCTAATACTTCTATGGTAACTTTTTCTTCTGTAACATTTAATTCTCTTAAGGCATTCTGTATAGCTTCTTCAGCAGTCCTACCAATTATTTCAATACTTTTCATGCTTTAGATACCGCCCTTCCAATAATAAAATGATTTTATTATGCCGATTTAGTACTAGGCTTTTTATAAATTTTATTTAATATTAAAGATTGTGCCATTTGGATTAAGTTTCCTACTGTCCAGTAAAGTACTAATGCTCCTGGAAATTGTAATGACATAAATCCAAAGAAAATTGACATACCAATATTCATCATATTAGTTTGTTTAGCTGCATCTCCAGTAGCAGGTTGCATAGCCTTACTAGAAAAATATGTTGTTAACCCTGAAACTATTGGTAATATCATTGTTGGATCTTTTTGTGCTAAATCTGGCATCCATAAAAATCCAGCTCCTTGATAATCTATTGATTTAAATACATAAAACAATGCTATCATAATTGGAAACTGAATAAGCATCGGTAAACATCCACCAAACATGGACACATTATTTTCTTTATATACTTTCATTATTTCAGTCTGCTGTCTTTGAGGATCGTTTTTATACTTTTCTTGAACCTTTTTAATTTCAGGCTGAATTGCACTCATTTTAGCCGTAGATTTAGTTTGCTTTAGCGATAATGGTAATAAACATATTCTTGCAAGTAATGTAAATATTATTATTGCAATACCGAATGATATGTCTGGATTTGTTGTAATTAACTGGACAAAATTATGAACCGATTTAAATACTTCTACAAATATACCAGATAAGTAATTCAAATTAACCCCTCCTAATACTTTCTATTTAACAGGGTCATATCCTCCCTTATGGTAAGGATGACACCGTAAAATTCTCTTAATAGCCATAAAACCTCCTTTGATTGCGCCATATTTTTCGATAGCTTGAATTGCATATATGGAACAGCTTGGTTCAAATATGCAACATGGCGCTTTCATAGGAGATATATATTTTCTATAACATTTAATTACTAATAGTAATATTTTTTTCAACATTATTAAGCCCTGATTTCTTAAATAAATATTTAACCGAGTTTTCAATTTCTTTATAACTCTTATCCTTTGAAGCACTTCTTGCAACAAAGACTAGATCATACCCCTGCTTTAATCCTTGTTTATTTAATCTAACACTTTCACTTATAAGCCTCTTTACTCTGCTACGAACTACACTCTTTCCTACTTTTTTACTTACAGATATTCCTACCCTATTAATTCCTTTATTGTTTTTGAATACGTATAACACTAATAAAGATGTAGATAAAGATTTCCCTCTTCTATATACTAATCTAAACTCAGGGTTTTTTCTTAGCCTTTCTTCTTTCATAGTTCTATGTTGCTCTCTTTCTTAATTACAGAAAAAGGCCACATTAGCGGCCCTTATGCTGTCAATTTTTTTCTTCCTTTTTGTCTTCTTCTCTTAAGAACAGTTCTTCCAGAAGCAGTACTCATTCTTTTTCTGAATCCATGCTCTTTCTTTCTGTGTCTTTTTTTAGGTTGGTAAGTCATGAACATGTGCTTGCACCCCCTTCATCTTATATTTCATTTATAGCAATTAAATTATCACTACTTTATAAGTTTCACTATTAGATTATAAATGTAAGTAACTCTTATGTCAAGATAACTATTTAGAACATTTTCTAACATTATTAATATGTCATTTTTTTGTGTTTTTAAACACTCTTGTTAATAAAAATTCCACAAAACTATTTTTTTTGTGGATAACTTATTGAATAGCATGCAATCTTTTGATATCATTATGTATGGATGTTGATAAGTTATTTTTCGAACAAGTTATACACAATCTGTTGATTATTCTGTGAATAACTCTTATTTTTTCTCTTTTTTTTGTGTTTTTACATGAAATTTTAATGTTTTTCACCACTTTTGCCTGTGTATAACTTATAATTATATATTGTTAGTAAGTATAATTTACTATTTATTAAAACACAAATTATAAACATGTGAATAAAAATTTTAACAATGGTAAACAACTTTATATGTATCTATTATTCTGTTGATACTCTTGTGGATTTTTATCTCTTTTCTATTATTAACTATAGATATAACTATTTTAAGAGGAGGATATAAAATGAACACCTATGTAAATGAAATTTGGGAAAAAGCCTTAGAAATACTTAAAGCTGAACTCACCGAAGTAAGTTTTAATACTTGGATAAAAAGTATTGACCCACTAAAAATGACTGATTCAACTATAACTCTTGGTGTTCGTAATGACTTCACTAAGGATATCCTAGAGAATAGATATAAAGACCTAATAAAAAATTCTATTCAAGCAGCATGCAATAAATCATATTCAATAAACTTTGTTATAAGCTCTGAGGAAGCTTCTGATTTAGATACATCAACCTCTAAGCATACAAATAGTAAACATAATTTAATTGTAAATGATGAAATGTCAGCAATTCTAAATCCTAAATATACCTTTGATTCTTTCGTCATAGGAAATAGTAATAGGTTTGCTCATGCAGCTTCTTTAGCTGTAGCAGAGTCTCCAGCTAAGGCTTATAACCCGCTATTTATTTATGGAGGAGTTGGACTTGGAAAAACACACTTAATGCATGCTATTGGGAGTTACATACAGGCAGTTAACTCAAAGTCTAAAGTGGTTTATGTTTCATCAGAAAAATTTACAAATGAGCTTATTAATTCTATTAAAGATGATAAAAATGTTGAATTTAGGAATAAATACAGAAATGTAGATGTACTTCTTATTGACGATATTCAATTTATAGCCGGTAAGGAATCTACTCAAGAAGAGTTCTTTCATACCTTTAATGCTCTGCATGATGCTAATAAACAAATAATCCTATCAAGCGATAGACCTCCCAAAGAAATTCCTACATTAGAAGACAGGTTAAGATCTAGATTTGAATGGGGACTTATAGCTGATATACAACCCCCTGACTTTGAAACAAGAATTGCTATCCTAAAAAAGAAGGCTGATGTAGAAAATTTAAATATACCTAATGAAGTTATGGTATATATAGCTACACAAATTAAATCTAACATAAGAGAACTAGAGGGTGCTCTTATAAGAATAGTTGCCTATTCTTCTTTAACAAATAAAGATATAAGTATAGATTTAGCATCTGAAGCTCTAAAAGATATAATATCAAACAGAAATTCAAGGCAAGTTACTATTGAATTAATTCAAGATATAGTTTCTAGTTACTATAACTTAAAGGTAGATGACTTCAAATCTGCAAGAAGAACTAGAAATGTTGCTTTTCCAAGACAAATTGCTATGTACCTTTCAAGAAAGCTTACAGATACTTCTCTTCCCAAGATAGGTGAAGAATTTGGCGGTAGAGATCATACTACAGTAATTCATGCATATGAAAAAATTTCTCAGAATCTAAAGAAAGATGAAAGCCTTCAATCAGCTATAGCTGAATTAAGTAAAAGAATTAATCAAAAGTAATTAATAACAAATGTTATTAATTATTAAAAGATTTATTGTGGATTACTTTTCAAAAAAAAAATATTCTTAATACTGTGGATAACTACTGAATTTCAAAATTAGTTTATCCACAATTTATTTTACACAGAAATTGTTGATATCATTAGCCTAGAAGTACTTATCAACAAATCAACAGCCCCTACTACTACTACTACTAAATATTATTTAATTATCTAAGCTATTTATAGTAATTTTATATGTGCATAAGGAGGAGGATTTTTATATGAAATTCTTAATAGAAAAAAGTTTATTACAAGAAGCAATTTCAGATGTTCAAAAAGCTATTACAGGTAAATCAACATTGCCTATACTTCAAGGTATATATATATCTGCAAAAGATGGATTATTAACGTTAATTGGATCTGATATAGAAGTTAGCATAGAAACAAAAATACCAGCCAACATTATAGAAGAAGGCGAAGTGGTTCTTGACTCTAAAATATTTGGCGAAATTATAAGGAAACTACCTAACGATATAGTTGAAATAGCTGAAATCAATAGTAATGAGGTAGAACTAAAGTGCCAAAAATCTAATGTTCAATTAGTATACCTAAATCCAAAAGAATATCCAACGTTACCGAGCATAGAAGAAGATGTGGTGTTATCTGTATCTCAAAAAACTTTAAAAAATATGATAAAATCAACCATTTTTGCTATTGCTCAAGATGATACAAGACCTATATTGACAGGGATATTACTTCAAGTTAAAGAAAATAAACTAAATATGGTTGCACTAGATGGATTTAGAGTAGCCTTAAAGAGTGAATCCATGGATTGTAAATCTAATAAAGAATCAGTTATACCAGGAAAAACACTTAATGAAGTTTCTAAAATTCTTAAAGATACTGATGATGTTGTACAAATTACATTTACAAAGAATCACATATTATTTAATTTTGGAAATACTAAAGTCGTCTCTAGATTATTAGAGGGGGATTTTATTAAATATGAATCTATCATTCCTAAGGAGCATAATTTAAAAGTTACGGTTAACAGAAATGAAATTTTAGGTTGTATAGAAAGAGCTTCACTTATGGCGAAGGATGGAAACACTAATCTTGTAAAATTTGATATTTCTGATGATACCCTAGTTGTAACATCAAATTCTCAATTGGGAAAGGCTAGAGAAGAAGTTCAAATAATATTGCAAGGAGAAGGAATAAAAATTGCATTTAATTCTAAATATTTAATTGATGTGTTTAAAACAATGGAAGAGGAAAATATAACCATGGAATTTACATCTACGGTTTCTCCTTGTGTAATAAGAAATCAAGATAGTGATAACAGTGTTTATTTATTACTTCCAGTAAGAGTTGCTAATAATAATTAGGATGTGAGAAATATATGGTAGAAATAAAAATAGATACAGAATTTATAAAGCTAGACTCATTTTTGAAGTTTACTGGAGCTACTACCTTAGGGTCAGAAGCTAAATTTTATATACAAAATGAAGATGTTAAGGTTAATGGTGAAGTGGAAGTAAGGAGAGGAAGAAAGCTATATATAGGTGATAAAATAGAATTTCAAGAAGAAGAGTATATTATTGTATAAAACGTTAGGCTGATAAGTATTTCAGCCTTTTGAGTTTTATAGTTATTATAATTAAGTGATTCAGCTATATTTATATTTTTACAGTAATTTTCACACTTAGAATGTATATTATGATATAATTTTAGGTGGGTGTTTTTATGTATGTTAGATATTTGAATTTAATAAATTTTAGAAATTATAAAAATGTGACCTTAGAATTATGTGATGGAACTAATGTTTTTCAAGGTGATAATGCTCAAGGAAAAACTAATATACTTGAGTCGCTATACTATTCGAGTGTTGGAAAATCACATAGAACTAATAAAGATAAAGAGCTTATATATTGGGACAGTAACGAGGCGTATATTAGTGCTTATGTGGTAAAAGAACGTTTAGATAAAAAAATCAATATAAAACTTTTTAAAGATGGGAAAAAAGCTATAAATATAAACTCAATAAAGATAACTAAGCTACAAGATCTGGTAGGTGTTGTTAATGTAGTTATATTTTCACCAGAAGATTTAGATATTGTTAAGAATTCGCCATCATTCAGAAGGCGATTTTTAGATATTGAACTTTGCAAACTGGACAAAAAATACTACCATTATCTATCTTCATATAAAAAAGTTTTAAATGAAAGAAACATTATATTAAAGAAATTTAGCGCTGACATAGATATGATAGATATATATGATATTAGATTAGCTGAATTTGGGAGTTACATAATAGCTCAAAGAATTAAGTATATAGAAAAATTAAATGAATTCTCTAAAAAAATTCACAGCGATATAACTCAGGGAAGTGAGTTTATTGAATTTAATTATATAATGCAGCTTAAAGGTATTGATAATCTGCAAGAAGAGTTATATAACCTACTTAAAAGTAATAGAAAAAAAGATCTAGAGAAAAAAATTACATCTGTAGGACCACATAGAGATGATTTTTCTATATTTATAAATGATATAGATGTGAAGATATTTGGATCGCAAGGTCAGCAAAGAACTTCTGTTTTGACGATAAAATTTGCATCATTGCGAATAATAAAAGAATTAATAGGAGAATATCCATTGTTATTACTTGATGACGTATTGTCTGAATTAGATACAAAAAGGCAAGAATATATATTGAGATCTATAAATGGAATTCAAACCTTAATAACATGTACAGGAATTACAGGAATAAAAAAATATTTAAAAGGTAATAACATGAAAATATTCAATGTTGAAAAAGGAAGCGTACAAGAAATAATGTGATGGAGTTAGGGGGAAATACTATGTTTTTACACTTAGGCGAAAGTATAGTTGTGCCAATTAAAGATATAATAGGTATTTTTGACATAGAATCTACTATGTATAGTCCAGACACTAGCCAGTTCATAAGGTTAGCAGAAGAAGATGGGTTTGTAGAACGTATAACTAGTGATAAACCTAAATCATTTATTATAGCTGAAGTAAACAAGAAGAGTAAGATTTATTTGTCACCTATATCATCATCTACTTTGTGTAAAAGGACTAATATGTCATACTGTGAACTTTAGGTTAAGTTAGGAGGATAGCTATGGTTAATAATGAAAAATATGATGAAAATCAGATACAAGTCCTTGAAGGACTTGAGGCAGTTAGAAAAAGGCCTGGAATGTATATTGGAAGTACTAGTATAAGAGGTCTACACCATTTAGTTTATGAGATTGTTGATAATAGTATAGATGAAGCATTAGCGGGTTTTTGTGAAAGTATACAAGTTATTATTCATAAAGATAACTCAGTTACAGTAATAGATGATGGAAGAGGAATGCCAGTAGGCATACACCCTAAAATGCATATACCTACAATTGAAGTTATAATGACAGTACTTCACGCTGGTGGAAAGTTTGGTGGTGGAGGATACAAGGTATCAGGAGGACTTCATGGGGTTGGAGCTTCTGTTGTTAATGCATTATCAGAGATTTGTGAAGTTACAGTAAAAAGAGATGGGCATATATGGTATCAAAGTTTTTCAAGAGGTAAGACTGTTACACCTTTTGATAAAATCGGAAATACTGATGATCATGGAACAATAATTCACTTTATGCCAGATGAAGAAATATTTGAAAGTATTGAATTTGAATATGATACATTGTCTCAAAGATTAAGAGAGTTAGCATTTCTTAATAAAGGTATAAATATCAAAATTACAGATGAAAGATATGAGAAAGAAAATAAGTTTCATTATGAAGGTGGGATAAAATCCTTTGTAGAATACTTAAATAGAAATAAAGGAAAAATTCATAATGAACCAGTCTATATAGAAGGAATAAAAAATACAACTTCAGTAGAATTAGCATTTCAGTACAATGACACATATAACGAGAATTTATTTTCCTTTGCAAATAATATAGATACAGTTGAAGGTGGAACTCACTTAGTAGGTTTTAAGACAGCATTAACTAGGGTTCTTAATGATTATGCTAAAAAGTTTGGATTTTTAAAAGAAAATGACAAAAATCTAAGTGGAGAAGATGTAAGAGAAGGGTTAACTGCAGTTATATCTGTTAAGCTTACAGATCCTCAGTTTGAAGGTCAAACTAAGACTAAGCTTGGTAATAGTGAAGTAAGAGGAATAGTAGAATCAATAGTAGGAGATGTTGTAGGTTCATTTTTAGAAGAAAACCCTACTGTTGGTAAAAGCATTATAGAGAAGGGTTTAAATGCAGCTAGAGCTAGGGAAGCAGCTAAAAAGGCACGTGAACTTACTAGAAGAAAATCAGTGCTTGAGAGTACAACTTTGCCAGGGAAACTTGCAGATTGTTCTTCTAAAGATCCATCTGAATGTGAAATTTATATAGTTGAGGGAGATTCTGCGGGTGGTTCTGCTAAGCAAGGAAGAGATAGGCGATTCCAAGCCATACTTCCCCTTAGAGGAAAGATAATGAATATAGAAAAGCAAAGACTTGATAAGATATTAGCATCAGATACAATTAGATCTATGATAACTGCATTTGGTGGAGGCGTTGGCAAAGATTTTGATGTATCAAGGATTAGATATGATAGAGTGATAATAATGACAGATGCCGATGTAGATGGTGCTCACATCAGAACACTACTACTTACATTTTTCTATAGATTTATGAGAGACCTTATAGACCTAGGACATGTATATATTGCACAGCCACCTCTTTATAAAGTTAAAAAGGGAAAGATTGAACAATATGCTTATAGTGATGATGAACTTGATAAGTTTTTAATGGAGATAGGTGGAAAAGATAGTAGTACAGATATACAAAGATATAAAGGTCTTGGAGAAATGAATCCAGAACAATTATGGAGCACAACAATGGACCCTTCAGGAAGAATATTATTAAAAGTAAGCGTTGAGGATGCAATGGCTGCAGATGAAATATTTACAATATTGATGGGGGATAAAGTAGATCCACGTAGAGAATTTATAAGAGAAAATGCTAAGAGAGTTAGCAATTTAGATATATAGTATTAGGGTATAGTAAAGGTAGGTGTAAATATGGACACTATAGATAAAATAATACCAGTTGATATAGAAAAAGAAATGAAAAAATCTTATATAGATTATGCTATGAGTGTTATTGTTGGAAGAGCATTACCCGATGTTAGAGATGGATTAAAGCCTGTTCATAGAAGAATTCTATACTCTATGCATGAGTTAGGAATAACTTATGAAAAAGGGTATAGAAAGTGTGCAAGAATAGTCGGAGATGTACTTGGTAAATACCACCCACATGGTGATAGCTCAGTATATGATGCGTTAGTTAGAATGGCACAAAGTTTCTCAATAAGATATATGCTTGTTGATGGTCATGGAAATTTTGGTTCCGTTGATGGTGATGGAGCTGCAGCAATGAGATATACAGAAGCTAAGATGAGTAAAATTACAAGTCAAATGCTTCGAGATATTAATAAAGAAACGGTAGATTTTAAGCCCAACTTTGATGGAGAAGAAAAAGAGCCAGAAGTATTACCTGCAAGATTTCCAACATTGCTTGTAAATGGATCTTCAGGTATAGCCGTTGGTATGGCTACTAATATTCCACCTCATAATCTTACAGAAGTTATAAATGCAGTAATTATGCTTATTGATAATCCAGACGTTACTGTATCAGACTTTATGTCTGAGATTAAAGGACCAGACTTTCCTACTGGAGGAATAATACTTGGAAAGAGTGGAATTAGAAGTGCATATGAAACTGGTAGAGGAAAGGTTCTAGTTAGATCAAAGGCTGAGATAGAAGAGCATAAAGGTAGAAATAGAATAATAGTTACAGAAATACCTTATATGGTAAACAAAGCAAATCTTATAGAATCTATAGCAAATTTAGTTAAGGAAAAGAAAATAGATGGAATATCTGATTTAAGAGACGAATCAGATAGAGATGGAATGAGAATTGTTATAGAATTAAAAAGAGATGCTAATGCAAATGTTGTTTTAAATAGACTTTATAAACATACTAAGATGCAAGATACTTTTGGTATCATTATGCTTGCATTAGTTGATAATGAACCTAAAGTACTTAATTTAAAACAAATTTTAACACATTATTTAAATCACCAAAGAGATGTAATAACAAGAAGGACTATTTTTGATTTAGACAAAGCTAATGCTAGAGCTCATATTCTTGAAGGATTAAGAATTGCACTTGATCATATAGATGCAGTTATATCTTTAATTAGGGCGTCTAAAACAGCTCAAGAAGCTAAAGAGGGATTAATTGAAAAGTTTAATCTTTCAGAAAAGCAAGCACAAGCTATTTTAGATTTAAAATTGCAAAGATTAACAGGTCTGGAGAGAGATAAGATTGAAGATGAGTATAATGAACTAATGAAAACAATAGCGTATCTACAATCAATACTTAATAGTGAAGAAATTCTACTTAACATCATAAAAGATGAATTAGTTGAAATAAAGACAAAGTACGGTGATGATAGAAGAACTCTTATAGAAAAAAATCCTTATAGCTTTGAGGATGAGGATTTAATTGATGATGATGATATAGTAATAACATTAACCCATGGAGGATATATCAAACGTCTACCAGCTGATACCTATAATGCTCAAAAAAGAGGTGGAAGAGGTATTCAAGGGGTTACTACTAAAGAAGATGATTTTGTAGAGCATATTTTAATAACACCAACTTTAAATAATATACTATTCTTTACAAACAAAGGAAAGGTATATAAATTAAAGGGATATGAAATCCCAGAAGGTGGCAGAACTGCTAAGGGAACTAATATTGTTAATATGCTACCACTAGATCCAGATGAAAATATACAAGCAGTTATGTCTATAAGAACCTTTGATAGTGATAATTATCTTTTAATGGGTACTAAATCAGGAATGGTTAAAAAGACATCATTAGATAAGTTTGAAAACATTAGGAAGAATGGACTTAATGCTATTAACTTAAAAGAAGATGACGAAATTGTTGGAGTTAGAATAACTAAAGGTGATGATGAAGTATTATTTGTCACTAAGTATGGATACTCTATAAGGTTTAGTGAAAAAGAAGTTAGAAATATGGGAAGAACTACTACAGGGGTTAAGGCTATAACATTAAGAGAAGATGATATAGCTGTATCAATGATAATAGCAAAACCAGACGAAGAACTTCTTGTAATTAGTGAAAAAGGATTTGGTAAACGAACAGCTATAGAAAACTACACACTTCAAAGAAGAGGTGGAAAAGGAATCAAGACCTATAAGATATCAGAAAAGACAGGTAACGTGGTTAGTGCTAGGGTAGTTAGAGATGTAGATGAAATTATGTTAATTAACAGTAATGGTATAATAATAAGAATTAACGTTAGTGATATATCTACAACTAGTAGAAATGCTATGGGAGTTACTCTTATGAAAACTGGAGAAGATGTAAATATAGTAGCTGTTGCAAAAATTAACTATAATAGTGAAGAAGAAAAGAATGATGATAAACAAATGTCTATAGATGGAATTGTAGACAATGAAAATAACTTATCAGAAAACTCAGATGAAAATGATGATTTAGAAGAGAGTAATGAACTTGAAGAAAGTAATGATAAGACTTTAGAGTAAATTGATTAATTTATTATCAAAAAGAAAAGAACTTTCTTAAANNTTTAAGAAAGTTCTTTTCTTTTGTTTTGAAATACGTAAATCCATATATATTGTTAATTTAAATGTAGGTAAAATATCCTATGTATATTATTATCGATTTTAATAATACAAACACATATCCAAGTGTATCAATACATGAATAGTTAAGAAAAATAATGAATTTTAAAGATATATAGTTATAAATTTAGTTAATGGGATTTAATTATAAATAATTTACTAAATAATCATGATAAGATATGTTTTGTCGCTGAGCGATACAATGACAGTTAAACATCAAATCAAAATTAAAAGTTTTTGAAAAGTTGTTGACAATATAAAGTTTATGTAGTAAACTAAGAAAGTCGTTAATAGTAAGCGATAAATTAAATGGTCTTTGAAAATTAAAC